>JAAYQY010000327.1 GCA_012519125.1 Spirochaetales bacterium | reverse complement strand
TGTGGATGATACGCCTTTGTACTGGCTTGAACCCATCGACAAGATCGGGGATTGCCCGCTCCTTGATGACGTAGCTGGCATATTCGAGGAAGTTTTGTCGGAATATTGAGTGTGCCTGGGTCATCAGATGAGGTTCTCCATAATGAATTCGCGTCGTTCGGGGGTGTTGTTTCCCATATAGAACTCCAAGGTCTTATGCATCTCATTCATCCCCGCAATGGAAACCGGTATGAGACGCATATCCTCACCGATGAACTGCCCGAACTCCTTGGGATCGATCTCCCCGAGGCCCTTGAACCGGGTGACCTCGCTGTTCTTGATCTGGGCGGTTGCATTGTCCCGTTCCCGCTCACTGTAACAGTAGACCGTCTGACTCTTGTTTCGCACACGAAACAGTGGAGTCTCCAGGATGTAGACACGTCCGGTGAACACCAGATCCTCAAAATACGTGAGAAAGTATGTCATCAACAGGTTGCGGATATGGAAGCCGTCATTGTCAGCATCGGTGGCGATGATGACCTTGCCGTAGCGTAATCCCTCCACCCCATTTTCGATGCCCAAGGCTACCATCATATTGTAGAGCTCTGCATTCTTGTAGATTTCCGTCTTCTTCTTCCCATAGACATTGAGAATCTTACCCCGCAGGCTGAACACAGCCTGGGTCATGACATCGCGCGTCTTGGTGATCGTGCCACTGGCGCTGTCTCCCTCGGTGAGGAAGATCATCGAACGCTCGCACTCATCCTGATGGGAGGCACTCTGGCCAAGATGGTATTTGCAATCCTTGAGCTTGGGAATGTTCAGCGAAACCTTTTTGGCCGACTCCCTTGCCCCTTTCTTCACCTCATTGAGTTCCTTGCGCAAGGCCTCGTTGTTGATGACCTTCTGATACAGCTTGTTCGCTTCCTCAGAATTCTTGAGCAAAAAGTCGATGATGGCATCCTTGACCTCATTTACGATCCAGGTGCGTATTTCGGTATTGCTCAGCTTGTTCTTGGTCTGGGACTCAAAGACAGGATCCTTCACCTTGACGGCAATGGCGCCCACCACCCCTTCACGGGCATCCTGAGGAGCCCAGTTCTTCTTGAAATGCTCGTTGATCGCCTTGAGGATGCCTTCCTTGAAAGCACTCTGGTGAGTGCCTCCATCGGTGGTGTGCTGCCCATTGACGTAGGAGAAGTAGTTCTCCCCATAGCTTCCTCCCACATGCGTCAGGGCAAATTCAAGCTGCTTGCCCTGGTAGTGGATGATGGAATAGAGGTTCTCAGTTCCCACCTCCTTGTCCAAGAGGTCCAAAAGCCCATGGGCAGAACGGTAGATCTTATTGTTGTAATCAAGGGAGAGTCCGGTATTGAGGTAAGCATAGCTCCAGATACGAGAGAGGATGAAGTCCTCATTGTAGTGGTAGTCGCCGAAGAGCTCGGGGTCGGGAATGAAAGTCACCTCAGTCCCATCGGCCTCACCGGTCTTTCCTATCTCCTCGTTGACCAACACACCCTGGCAGAAGGTAGCCTTGCTGAACTTGCCCTCACGATAGCTGGTTACCGAGAAATGGGAGGAGAGTGCATTGACAGCCTTCGTACCTACCCCGTTCAACCCCACCGAGAACTGGAACACGTCGTCGCTGTACTTTGCCCCGGTATTGATGATCGACACGCAGTCGACCACCTTGCCCAGCGGGATGCCACGCCCATAGTCCCTGACGCGGATCTCACTCTCTTTGAGCCGGATGAGGATCTTGCTGCCATAGCCCATGATGAACTCGTCGATGCTGTTGTCCACCACCTCCTTGAGGAGGATGTAGATACCATCATCAACATGCGTGCCGTTGCCCAAACGTCCGATATACATACCAGGGCGCTTTCGTATATGCTCCAGCGCACTCAGCGTTTGGATCTTTGATTCATCATACGTTGTCTTCGCCATGACTGGGTATTATATCAGAATTCCTTCAGGATAGCAAAATAGTGTGCATCATTCCTTCTTGCAGGCTGAAGGAGTGTGCGGTACCTTACCTATATGTACACCTCACTGGTTCCTTATCTCATCCTCTCCTTTCTCCATCTCAGCCTGAGAAGCGAAGGAAAACACAGAGCCGTAGTGGTGACCAAGGCGCTGCTCATGCCCTCGCTCGCTCTCTTTGTGCCCAAGACCCAAGCCTACAGCTGCCTTTTGCTTGGTCTGGCATTCGCAACAGGTGGGGATGTTCTGCTCACCAAGTCCAAGCAGTACCGATGGTTTCTTGCAGGTATGGCGCTGTTCGCCTTGTCCCACATAGCCTACAGTCTCCAGCTGCTCAGCACTTCCGTCTCTCCTCTTCCCGCGCTCATCACGTTTGTCATCCTCGCAGCCGGCTGCATGGTGCTTATCCGAACCCTGGGAAAGGGAACAGGGAGGCTCAAATACCTGCTCTATGCGCTCAATCTCTCCACCATGAGCGCCCTGTGTGCAGGATCAGGCTCCCTAGTCTGTATCCTTGGAGCCTTGGCCTTCCTCATCTCCGACGGTATGATAGCACTGGATACCATGGGGGTGAGGACGAGCAAGAAAATCAGCGAGATGTCTTTGTATATTCTTGCCCAGCTCTTGCTGGTGCTCGGTTTCACCGCCATTTAGGAGAATGTCATGTTGGATAAAAAACAACGCATCCTGCTTCACAAGAAAAAAGAAGGATTGGTACCAGGGACCCTGGTCTATGTGGGTGATACGGAAGAGGAGCAGACCCTTGTTCGCTCCCACCACTACAGCTCGGAGTACTATCACCAGGAAGAGGGATTCTCCAAACCTCAGCAAGGAATCCTCTGGGTGGAAATCACCGGCCTGAAGGATATCAGGCACATTGTGAAGATAGCAAAGGAGTTCTCCCTCTCCAACCTCAGCCTTGAGGACGTCTTCTCTACCGACCAACGCCTGAAGGTTGACCGCTATGACTCCTACCTGTCAGCAACCCTCCGCATCCTGGGTACCCAAGAGACTCCTGAACAACAGCTCTCACTCTTCTTGGGCAGCAACTGGGTCCTTTCCATTGCTGAGAACAAGAGCGAACTATTCGAGCCCTTGATCCGCCAGTTGGCAACCAACCAGACCAAGCTGCAAACAGGCAGTGCGGGTATGCTCTTCCACTCCCTGATGGACCGGGTGGTGGACCAATATCTGGTGCGAGCCGATGAGCTTGAGCTGAAAACCGAACATCTGGAGGAACTGGTCATCACCTCCCCCCAGACAACCGACGCGCCCACCATTCACCAGCACAAGGCGGAAATCCTGCGTCTGAGAAGGATGACCAGTCCACTGAGAGAAATCCTAACCACCCTGCTTCGCTCCGAAAGCGAATACCTGGACAAGAACACACTCTTCTTGCTGAGGGACATCCAGGACCACGCCCTCTGGCTGAGTGAGGAGTGCGATATGTTGCGTGAAACGGTTTCGGGCATCATGGAAGTCTATCTCTCCAGTCTGGACATGAGGATGAACACCATCATGAAGGTGTTGACCATCATTTCCACCATCTTCATCCCCATGACCTTTCTCACCGGTCTGTATGGCATGAACTTTACCGTCATGCCCTTCACCACTGCTTGGTGGGGCTTCTATGCCATTCTCTTGTGCTGCGTCCTCGTGGTAGCCTTTATGATCGTCTATTTCAGGAGAAAACGATGGTGGTAGTCTCATCGCTTTCAGAGGTGGACATCGACCATCTTCTTGAGACGTTCAACGACGCCTTCAGTGACTATGACGTTCCCATGCATATGGACAAGACACAGCTTGTCCGCCATATGCATGTCAACGGATGCAACCTGGATGATTCGGTCGGCCTCTTTGATGATGGAAAGCTGGTAGGCTTTCTGTTGGTGGCACGGCGCAACACAATCGCGTATGACGCAGGAACCGGAATACGAGTGGCCTACCGTGGCCAGGGCCTTGCCCATCTCCTGATTGACCATGCGATCAGGCATACCACACATCGAGGCTGCACATCCTTCGTCCTGGAAGTCCTGGATACCAATGCTCGGGCAAAAAAGCTCTATGAGAAACACGGTTTTTCCACTGTTCGGACATTGGCCTGCCATCGATTGGAGCAAGGTATCCGGCCGGCCAAAGGCACAGTCACACTGGAGAAACAACAGCATCTTCGCCTCAGGAAGGGAGCATGCAGGCCCAGCTGGCAATACAGCGAACAATCGCTCAAAGCAGGTTCCTTTACAGGGTTTGACATCGTTTGCAACAGAGAAGCGGTTGGTACGCTCTGCCTGGACACCAAGAGGGGAATGATAGCCCAGATCTTCATAGAACCAAGCCAGAGAAGAAGAGGCTATGCAAAACAAGCTCTTCTTGCTGCACAAGTTTTGTGTGAAACGGAGCACCTCTCCTTCTACAACGTGGATACCGCATGCCTGGATCTCCAGGGGTTTCTCGCAGCGGTCGGTTTTCACTGTCTCCTTACCCAAAGCGAGATGCATCGTATCCTGAAACCACAGGCCAAAGTATGAGTGACTATCTGATCCATCCTCTCGCACAAGGGCAACAGGAAGAAGCGCTTCAGCTCATGCGCCGCATCTTCGAGCCAAACCTGCACTCCATCTTCTTCCTGCACCCACAGACCACGCTGGTGGTGAGCCTTGATGGCAAGCTGGTGGGAGGACTCAATCTGGACGTCTACCAGGTGAATGCCAAGATAAAGATGGGATATCTTGGGTGGCTGTACATCGATGAGCAGCATCGTGGAAAAGGTCTTGCAGGGCGCTTGATCGATGAGGCGCTCACCTTCCTCAGAGAGCTTGGCTGCACGGATGCTGCAGGCTGTGTGGAGGGAGACAACCCAGCTTCTTTCAGGCAGTTGGAGCAACGTGGCTTTGCCATCCGCTCGCTCTCCTTCCAAATCAAGCGCTACCGGTGGGGAGTGGCCAGGGTCTGGTCCCACGCATCACGCTTTTTCGACATGGGGTATTTCTTCTGGCAAACAAGTCTGAAGGAAGAACAACCGAAATCGTCCCCAACCAACCTTTCGGCTTTTGTGCGTACAGTCTTGGGAAACACGCTCGCCTTCTCATTGCTCGTCCTCGGGTGGAACATTCCGGCACTGTTCTCCCTGCCCTGGACACAAAGGGGCGCCGGCATTGAGCCAGCGCTTCTTCTCCTGATTCCCACGATTGCACTTTCAGTACGCACCCTCTCCATGCTTTTGGTGGCGCGAGCCTACAAACTTGAAGTTGTCTATCGCGGCTGGGATACTGCCTATGTGGCCGCCTATCTGGCACCCCTGGTGTTGGGCCTGCCTTTCCCAGCTGCAGGAAATCTCTATATCAAGGGAAGCACTTGGTCACCAGCATCCCATGCAAAACCTCTCTTTGCCATGGGCTTTGCCTCTGTCTGCTCGCTGGGGTTGCTCACCCTGCTGTTGCCCTCTCCTTATGTGGTGATACTCCTCTTGCTTGATACATTTCTCTTCATGTATCCCTTCTGCGGATTCAATGCATCGCGCATTTGGAGAGGAAATCGAAAGCTTGCCCTTCTTGCGGTGCTCATCACCCTTGTCTGCTGTA
>JAAYQY010000326.1 GCA_012519125.1 Spirochaetales bacterium | reverse complement strand
TAAAAACCCCTCTCTGGAAGTTGCTGAGAAAGAGGTCAAAAACTGTGGCACTGAGAAAGAGTACCACCAAGGTTCCCAGCACGATGTCTGCAAGAGGGATGCTCTTGTTGCGCCTTCTGCTGAACCAGAAAAGGAAGACCCAACACAGGACAACCAGAACCAGCAACGAAGGTAGGGCGACGGGAACAAACCAAGTCAGCGAGCCGGAAAGCACCACATTCACCAGCGCCAAGTAGGCCAGCGTCGATAGCACCACCAACACAACACTGCGCATTGGAGCTTTGCTTATCCTTGCATGGCTTGGGAATACCACATACATCCAGAGAAGGCCGAGAGCCGGGCTTGCCACCAATGACCAGGAGAGGGTTTGATCAGCTGCATCGATCCCGAGCAGGTAGACTGCAGCAAGCAAGAACTGGATGCTCGCTTGTCTTTGGAAGGTCGGCTTGTTGCTGAAAGCAAGAATCAGGGAGAGAGCAACCATTGCAATGCTGAAAAGCGGTATGAAACTATGGGCCAAATTCCCTGACAAGATCATGGAAAGGGCAACAGTAAGCTCACTGACCACAAAAAGGGAGAGGATGAGCTCGATCACCCCCTTGCGGGTCTTGGTAATCCCTCCCATTCCTGCAGGAGGGAGCGGTTGGGCAAACAGCGGCTCAGAGGGCTGTTCCTGCACTCCCGTTGGCAGTAGTACTTCCGTGTTGCAAAGGGGACACTGTTTGCTCCCCTCTTCCAATTTGACACCACATTGAACGCAATAGGCCATAGATGCTCCTACCTGTCAGTATTTCTGTTGGTCGACAGCGTAACCTGTATGCCATCCTCAACCAAGAAGGTACAGAACAATCGTTCCAGTTCCCTATCTTCATTGAAGAAGCTGGTGAAATTGATAACCAATGTGTCCAGATACCCGATTACCGCGATGGCAACCTTGTTGAGAAGACCTGGGCTGAGATGGAAATCAAGCCGTTTGATGCTGTCTGCAAGCTCAGGGGGCAAGACCATCTGGCCGATGTTTGAAATAACGCCAGAGTATTGGTCATCTCCCAAGAAATCTGAGAGCAATTTGAACAGCGGATTCTTCAGGATATTGGGGGCGAATCGGATCAAAGGAGTTCGTTCGCCCGTTACGTTTCGTTTGATCTGGCTGAGCAGGCGCTTGCGGTCCTGAGCAAGGCCCATCTGCAGATGCACCTCCTTGGCGATCTCATCGAAGGTGTAAGAGCCAAGTGCCGGCTCGATACCAATGACAGCAAACAACGTGAAGTTGCGCATCGTATCATAGCCGAAGATCTTTCGCAGATTCATAGGCACCGAGAGTCTGATGGGTTTTCGGTTTTTCTGTTTGGCAATCTCTAAGGCCTGCAACTGCTGCAGAGCGTAGAGGAAGACCGAGGAAAGATACTCGCCAATAGTTATGCCTCTCGCTTTTGCTCTCTCCTTGATCTGCGCTGTCTTGATGGTAGCGCTTATCACCTTCACACGGTCATCAAAGCTGCCGAATCCTTTTCGATGATACGCCTTACTGATCTTCGGGTAGGAAGGAAGGCTTTTGTCATAGAGATGCTGGAAAGGATCACTGAACTCCTGACTTGTAGGTTTTTGCTCAAAATCCAAGCCGCCAGGAAAGGAAAAGTCAGCGATCCCCGCATGATGACAGTACCGCTCCACTAAAAGCTTCAGGTACGACAATGCACCCGAACCATCGGTGAGAGCATGAAAACACTCAACTCCAATGCGATGGGTGCTGTACACAACCCTCAACAGATAAGAGTTGTTCTCCTTGAAGAAGAATCTTCCACTTGGATACGAGCCTTCCGGGTGGATGATCATCTCCTTGGTGTTGGGCGAGAGATAGTACCAGAAGAACCCTTTGTGCAAGCTCACGTTCGCGTATGAGCAACGCGTCATGAGATCATGCACTGCCTGTTCAAGGATT
>JAAYQY010000325.1 GCA_012519125.1 Spirochaetales bacterium | reverse complement strand
AGCCGAGGCAAGCAGGGCTGACGAGTCAGTCTTTTTTGCAGCAGAGCGGGTATAGAGGAACATGATCTCCTTGATGATGATCGAAACCACTGCGGCAACCACGGCAAGGTAGCCAGGAATTTGCTGATCCAGATAGCTCTTTCTGATGATACCGGCAACTCCATCCACCAGCAGTCCCAACCCAACCACCATGATGATGCCCGAGAGCAGGATGGCGGCCACGCACTCGAGCCGCTCATGCCCATACGGGTGCTGGTCATCCGAATCCTTGGAAGCCGCGGAGATGCCGATCATGGCGATGACCGAGCTCACCACATCCCCGGCGTTGTTGATACCGTCATTGAGCAGGGCATTGGAGTGCGCGACAAAGCCGATGGAGATCTTGCTGATCGCCAAGGCGATGTTGTTGAATATGTTGATCCGAGAAACCAAGAGTGCCAGATTTTTTGCCATGAGCGAGTCCTTTCCCAAAAGAAGGACACCCAAAGGCAGTATTCCCTTGGATGTCCCTTCACACTAATTTAGCCCCAACTGTTTGTCAAGAAACGGGCTTTCCCGTCTCACTCCTTGGGCTTGGGATAGTTGATGATCAGATGCAGGTCATCAAGCTGCTTCTGGTCGACCTCGGAAGGAGAGTCGTCCATAGGGCTGACAGCCGCAGTATTTTTCGGGAACGCGATGACCTCGTGAATCGAAGTCTGTTCGCTCATGATCATCACCATGCGGTCGACACCCGGTGCGATGCCTCCGTGCGGGGGTGGTGAGAAGCGGAAGGCGTTGAGCAGGAAGCCGAAGCGCTCTTCTGCAGTTTCGTCATCGAAGTTGCAGATGCGGAAGATTCGCTTCTGCAGCTCCACGTCATGGATTCTGATCGAGCCCGAGGCAACTTCGTAGCCGTTGAGCACCAGGTCGTACAGATCGCCCTTCACACTGCCCGGGTCGGACTCGAGGGTGTCCAGATACTCCACCTGGGGCATGCTGAACATGTGGTGCGCAGCTTCCCAGTGGCCTTCGTTCTCGTTGTACTCAAAGAGCGGGAAGTCGATGATCCAGCAGAACTCAAAGCTCTTGCGGATCAGGTTCAGGTCCTTGCCCAGCTTGGAGCGGACAGCGCTGAGGCTTGCACAACACTTCTTCCAGTTCTGGTGGGCTACAAAGAGGATCATATCGCCCTCGTTGGCCCCAACAAGGCTGAGCAACTCATCCTCGAGGCCGGCAAAGAACTTGCTCACTCCGCCGGAGAGGACCTTGCCTTCCCCAACCTTGATCCACGCAAGCCCTGCAGCCCCATAAACCTTGGCAGCATCCTCAAGTTCGGTGATGTACTTGCGGGAGAAGTCCACACCCTCGGTCTTCGGAGCAACCACTGCCTTGACGAAACCGCCGTTGGCAACAATCTCGCTGAAGGTGGCGAAGCTGCTCTTCTGAGCCAGCTCATTCATATCGGTGAGGGGGAGGTCGAAGCGCAAATCAGGCTTGTCGCAGCCGTAGGTGTTCAGAGCATCGGTATAGCTGAGCCTGCGGAAGTGAACTGGCAGCTCATAATCCATGACTTCCTTGAAGACATGGCCGAAGAGCCCCTCCATGAGGGAGAGCACATCATCGCGCTTGACAAAGCTCATCTCCAGGTCGAGCTGGGTGAACTCAAGCTGACGGTCGCCGCGGGCATCCTCATCGCGGTAACAGCGTGCGATCTGGAAGTACTTGTCCATTCCTCCGACCATCAAAATCTGCTTGAAGAGCTGGGGGCTCTGGGGAAGGGCATAGAACTTTCCGGGATAGATGCGGCTGGGAACCAAAAAGTCACGAGCGCCCTCGGGGGTGCTCTTGATCATGGTCGGGGTTTCGATCTCGTAGAAGTCCCTTGCGGCAAGGTACTTGCGGCAGGAGAGGATGAAGTCATGGCGCAGTTTCAAGCGCTTTTGCATCCCCTGGCTGCGCAGATCAAGATAGCGGTACTTCAGTCTGAGGTCTTCGCGGGTCTCTTTCCCATCGTCAATCTGGAACGGAAGAGGAGCGCACTTGCTGAGGATTTCAATCTTCTCGGCCTTGACCTCAATCTCGCCGGTGCTCATCTCAAGATTCACCATGGAGTCGGGTCTGGTTCTCACCACACCGGTGACACTGATGCAGTACTCGAGGTGCAACTCTTTAGCGACTGCCTGCAACTCTTCGCTGGCGTCGTCATCGACCACCACCTGGGTAATCCCATAGCGGTCGCGCAGATTGATGAAATGAAGGGCTCCGTGGTTTCGGTCACGGTGTACCCAACCGTTGAGCACAACGGTCTTGCCGCTGTCAGCCTTGGTGAGGGCCCCACAGGTGGTTGTTCGTTGGGAAAATACTTCTTCAGACATACTCAGTCCCCTTTGTAAAGTAATCCAATACTATACGATGGGGACCCAAAAGGCAATTGCCCCTAACTGGTGAGCGAGCGGACCACGACCTGTTTTTTCTGCAGATACCCAATTGCTTCCACCGCAGCAACTGCTGCACTGGTGGTGGTTGTGTAGGGAATCTTCAGTCGCATTGCGATGGAGCGGATCTCGTCGTCGCTGGCATGGGCGTGGTACCCCATCGGGGTGTTGATGACCAAGGCAATCTGTCCATCCTTGAGGTAGTCGGTGACATTTGGCCTGCCTTCATGGACTTTTTGCATCACCTCAACCACCAGGCCGTTCTCAAAGAGGAAAGCTGCGGTTCCTTTGGTTGCGGCAATGCTGAACCCCAGCTTGACCAGATTCTGCACGACCGGCAGGATGGTGGTCCTATCCTTTTTGTTTACACTGACGAAGACCTTGCCTTTGACCGGTAGGCGGTTGCCTGCGCTGATCTGGCTCTTTGCAAACGCCTCCCCGAAGCTCTTGCCCAATCCAATCGACTCTCCGGTTGAGCGCATCTCCGGTCCCAAGGCAGGGTCTACATTGCTGAAGCGATCGAAGCTGAAGACAGCTTCCTTCACCGCCCAGCCGGTCTTGCAGGTACCCATGGCCCTGCCCCCCCTCTTCTTGACCAAGCCCTGGCTCACCAGATCTTCACCTTCCCAGATGCGCACTGCACACTCGATGAGATCGACATTGCTGGTCTTTGAGATGAAGGGTACGGTCCTGCTTGCTCTTGGGTTGACCTCGATGAGGTAGAGAAGGCCATCCTTTGCTGCAAACTGGATGTTCATCAAGCCTTTCACCCCCAACTTGAGGGCAAGCTTGTGAGCCCACTCTTGCATCTGCTCGAGAATCTCTTGATTGGATTTATAAGGAGGGAAGACTGCAGCCGAGTCACCACTATGGATTCCCGCAGCCTCGATGTGTTGCAGGATTCCTCCTATGTACAGGCTCTCTCCGTCACAGACGGCATCCAAGTCGTACTCGAATGCATCTTCCAGGAACTGGTCCACCAGCACCGGGGCTTCCTTGCTTGCTTCGATATGTCCAAGCTCTGCCAGACCAGCCTCATCATAGACGATGTACATTCCCCGTCCTCCCAGGACGAAGGAGGGGCGGATGAGGACCGGAAAGCCCACTTCACGGGCAAGGGGAAGAATGTCCGAAAACGACTCGGCGCTACGGTTCTTTGGCTGGCGAAGGCCCAATTGTTTCACGAGAGCAGAGAATTTTCCCCGGTCTCCTGCATCCAGAAGGCCAGAGAGGGAGGTTCCCACCAAAGAGCTTCCGCTTTGGGCAAGAGAAGGAGCAAGATTCAGCGGCGTCTGCCCCCCGAGTTGCACCACCACATCGCTACTACCCTCAAGACGAAGAATCTCCTCTACTTCTTCACTTGACAAGCTCTCCAAGTAAAGGCGGTCACTGATATTGAAATCGGTGGAGACGGTCTCAGGGTTGCTGTTGATCATGATGGTCTTTCTGCCCAGCTTGCGATAGGCAAGGGAGGCAAGGGTGCAGCAGGTATCGAATTCAAGGCCCTGTCCTATCCTGTTGGGGCCGCTCGCCAGGATGACCACCGCCTCCTTGCCCAGCGGTTTTGCTTCCTGCTTCTCACCGTAGGTGGTGTAGAGGTAGGGGGTGAGGGCGTCGAACTCCCCGCTGCAGGTATCGACATGGTGGCTTACCGGATGCAGTTCGTAGGCATAGCGCAGGCGGCGGATGTCCTCGCTTCCCCGTTTGGTGAGAAAACCAAGGTGTCGGTCGCTGATGCCCGCTTTCTTGGCGGCAAGCAGCGTATCGTAGTCTAGGTTTGTTCGGATGCGCTGCTCAAGGTGCATCTGCTGTACCAGCAGGTGGAGGAACCAACGATCGAATCGGGTGATCTCCTCGATGCTTCCCAGAGCTTGCTCACCCTCTCTGACCAGGGTGGTATACGCTGCAAGAAGGCGCAGGGGATGGGCGCTTCTGAGGAAACGGTCAACATCCTCTTGGGTGTAGTGGCCCGTTTCTATGAGGTCGCAAAGTCCTTCCAGTTTCCTCTCTGATGCCCTGATGCCCTTGTTCAGGGCTTCAAGGGCGGTTCTTCCCAGGGCAAGGGCTTCCCCTACACTGCGCATCTGTGTTCCCAAGGCGGAAAAGGGAAGCGGGAATTTTTCCAGTTCAAAGCGGGGCACCTTCACCGCACAGTAGTCCAAAACCGGTTCGAAGCAGGAGACCGACTGGCCGGTTATCTCATTGACCACCTCATCAAGGGTGTATCCCACCGCCAGCTTTGCCGAACAGCGGGCAATGGGAAAGCCGGTGGCCTTGCTGGCCAGGGCTGAGGAGCGCGAGACGCGGGGGTTCATCTCAATGACCACCATCCGATCGGTTT
>JAAYQY010000027.1 GCA_012519125.1 Spirochaetales bacterium | reverse complement strand
GTCTACCTTAACGAAGTGGTCCCCTGCTCCGCCAGAGACTTCAGGGTTGATCTTCACATTGGGATGGCGGCTCTGATACAACTCAATTGCCTGCTGGCTGATGGTTACGCGTTCACCACTGCCCCAATAGGCCCAGCGGATTGTGGTCGTACCATCTCCTGTTGAGCCTGCCTGCTCCTTGGTGCCTGCACCAAAGACCAAAGAAACACTCATTGCGATGAAAAGCAAACATACTACTGCTTTTTTCATGGAAATCCTCCTTGCAAACGTAAGGGATAGAACTTATCCCTTGGTACCAGTGGTTACGATACCTCGGACAAAGTACTTCTGTAGGGATAAAAAGAGGATGAACGCCGGAATCAGAGAAAGCACAGACATGGCGAACATCGGTCCCCACGAAGACATACCCGAGGAGTCCAAGAACAATCTCAGTCCCATCGGAACTGTATACCGGTTCGGGCTGGTGAGATAGAGCAGCTGGTTGAAGAAATCATCCCACGTCCAAAGAAACGAGAAGAGCAAGGTCGTGATCAGAGCCGGAACCGTCAACGGCATGATGATCCTTGTATAGATGCCGAACTTGCTGGATCCGTCGATAACTGCAGATTCGTCGATATCCCTCGGCAATCCTCTGATGAATTGCACCAACAGGAAGATGAAGAATGCATCAGTTGCAAAGAATTTGGGAACAATGATGGGAAGGAAGGTGTTGATCCACCCAAAATTGCGGAACATGATGTACCGGGGAATGGTTGTCACATGCGAAGGAAGCATCAGCGTGATCATCATCACTGCAAACCAAAACTTCTTTCCGATGAAATCAAGCTTTCGTGCTCGGACACATTGATGAATATTTTTGTTTACTTCTGACAGATTCTTACTCTTGTATAGTTTCACCAATCCCAACAAAATCACCGATGGTTGCAAGAAAAACCTTTGCAATCTCTGGATCGTAATGGGTGCCGGAACAACGACGTATCTCTTCTCTTGCCTCTTCTTGGCTGAGCGGTTTCTTGTACGATCGTTCGCTGGTCATCGCATCATAGGAGTCCGCTATCATGATGATGCGAGCCTGATAGGAGATTTGCTCTCCTTTCAGACCACGGGGATATCCATTTCCATCCCAGCGTTCGTGATGCTCGAGCACGGCTCTTGAGAGGTCATTGAATTCACTGGAAGCGGAAAGAATCCGGTACCCGATCTCAGGATGCCTTCTCATGACTTCCCACTCCCCTTCATCAAGTTTTCCGGGCTTGTTGAGAATGATCTCATCAACCCCGATTTTTCCGATATCGTGCATCAGTCCTGCAACTTTCATACGGTTCACCTCACGCTCTGATAGTTCCAGTTGTTTGGTGAGGTAGGCGCAGAGGGCACTTACCCGGCGTGAGTGCTGAGATTCTCGATTGCTCTTTGCGAACAGGGAGTTGATCACCAAGCCGATGGATTTGTTTTTCGCACTCGCGCTCTCATAGAGCTTGTTGCGATTCATGGAATCCTCAGCCTTTTTGAGCACTAGCTGCAAATCTTCCTGATGGCTGCTTCTTGTGGCATGGCCGAAGGAGAGGGAGAGATGCAGTTCTTCAATCGATACGGTTTTGGCTGCTTCTTCGACCCTTCTGAAAAAGGATTCTGCAGCAAACCCATCCTTGCCAGGCATGACAAAGACAAACTCATCTCCACCATAGCGGGCTATCAGCATCTCCTCATCGCTCTGTTGCAACAACAGTTGTGCTGTCTTCTTGAGAATCGCATCGCCCATCTTCGACCCAAACGAGTCATTGATCAGTTTAAGTCCGTTGATATCCACAATGCCCAGGGTTATCGGGAAAGTGGAACGCATGAGCCTCAACTCTCCTTCGAGATACGCCCTGCTGAACAAACCGGTCAAGAAGTCATGGTTTCGTTGGAAGATCAAGCGTTTTTCTGCTGCCTTTGTCTCTGTCACATCCCTACAGACAACCACCGCTCCCAACGCATTACCATCCTTGTCAATGATGGGAGCATAGCTGTAGCTTCCAATCCAGCGCTCTTTCGTGTCTCGCTTTTCAAAGATATACTCCTTGGTTCCCGTTTTGCCGGAGAGGGCGAGATACGAAGACCACTCTTCGGTGGGAAGGATGTCCCCATCCTCTTGATATGCCTCGAAAAAGAGTTTGAACGCTTGCAAGGTAGAAGGACACTCCTTTCTTGAGGAGAACCGATAATAGGAGAGAAACGCTTTGTTATACAGAATGAAGGAGCCTTTCGTATCAATGATGAATAAGGCATCGGTCATGCTGTTGATGGCCGCATGCAAAGTTGCATTGCTGCGTTCGGCCATCTGATGCATCAGCATCTGGTCTTCCAAGGCACTGAGAATAATCTGCCTATTGTGTTCTGCTTCCTGATTCAAGGCTCCAAGTTCTTCAATGCGCTGCCTTCGCTCCGTGATATCGAAGAAGGTAACCAAAATACAATCAGAGAGGAACGTTCCCGAAATTTCCATGTCATACAGCGTACCGTCAAGGGCAGTTACCTTGTACTCTTGCTTCTCAATAACCGTGGCCTGACCACTTTGGACAGCCTTGACACTTGCATCCCATCGTTTCTGCACCTCTGATCGATACGTGGGGTCCGGATACGCTTGCTCAAACCAAGCCTCGATGGTCTTGATGGTATTTCGCTTATACCCGAATACCTCATACCAACGTTCATTGGCGGAGAGGACTTCGCCGGTAAAACTGATCAGTGACAAAGGCATGGGAGCACCACTGAATAGCTGCTTGAACTTTCGTTCACTGCTCTCTCGTTCGGTTTCGGCCATCTCCCTTCGCCTCATCTCCCTGACAAGACTCAAAATCCAGAAGG
>JAAYQY010000324.1 GCA_012519125.1 Spirochaetales bacterium | reverse complement strand
CGAGGATGATACCATTCTCTCCGTAGGCAAGATTGACCCTGCCATGATCGAGCGAGGCGCCCAAGTGCATGATTGCACGGGAAAGCTCATTCTTCCCGGCCTGATCAATACCCATGTGCACACCTCACAGCAGCTGGGCAGAGGACTCGGCGACGATGTGGATCTGCTCACCTGGCTTCATCAGCGAACCTTTCCCTATGAGAGTTCGCTCACCGAAGAGGACTCGTATGTCTCAACCTTGCTCTGCTGCATCGAACAGATCCGTGCAGGGGTTACCAGCTTTGCAGAACCTGGTGGACAGTTTGTACGATCTATGGCCAAGGCGGTGGACCAGGCGGGGCTGAGAGCAAAGCTTGCAAAGTCGAGCATGGATTGTGGCGATGGCCTTCCAAAGATTTGGAGACGCTCAACCGATGAAGAGCTTGCAACCCAGCTTGAAGATCTAAAAGCCTTGCATATGAGCGCCGAGGGAAGGGTACAGGTATGGTTCGGGCTCAGAACCCTATTCAACAACTCAGACGATCTGATTCTCAGAACCAAGGCCCTAGCCGACACCTACAAGGTAGGGGTGCATATGCACGTCGCTGAGGTAAAGGAAGAGGTTGAGTTCAGCAAAGCAAAATTTGGCGTGGGGACCGTTCAGCACCTTGAAGACCTCGGAGTTCTGGATGAAAACTTTCTGGCTGTGCATACGGTGTGGCTCACCAATGATGAGGTCGACCTCTTTGCAAAACGAAAAGTTAAGGTCTCTCACAATCCAGCGGCAGCCATGCGGGTATTGGGCTTTGCCAAAATCCCACGGATGCTTGAGAAAGGTATCTGCGTAACCATAGGAACCGATGGGGCGCCGTCGAACAATCGTATGGACCTCATCGATGAGATGTGGCTGACCTCACTTATCCACAAGGGCTGGAGACTTGACCCTACGGTGGTGAAGGCAGAACAAATCCTGGAGATGGTGACGGTCAATGGGGCCAAGGCCTTGATGGAAGAGAACACCCTCGGTTCCTTGGAAGTGGGAAAGAAAGCAGACCTCATAGTCATCAATCCCGCCAGTGCAGGAATGTATCCTCTCCATGACAGCATCGCAAATCTGGTAACCAGTATGCACTCATCAAACGTGGAAAGTACGATGTGTGATGGAAAGTGGCTTATGAAAGACCGGATTTTGCTGACCCTCGATGAGAAATCGATTCTCACCGAGGCGCAAGAGCGGGCGAACACTATACGAGAGCGAGCAGGTATCAGGTTGAAGCATCGCTTCCCTGTCATCGATTGCAGACCAGAAGGAAGGTAAGGCATGAAACGGAGTGAAATGAAACAAGTGTATGATGGCCAGAGAAAAGCTGACATGGTCATCAAGGGCGGAACATTGGTGAATGTACTCTCCTCTGAGATGTATCTTGCCGATGTTGCCATCGTAGATGATCGCATCATCACCACCGGTGATGTATCGCAGTATATCGGACCAAAGACGAAGGTACTGGATGCCAGCGGCAAGTATGTGGCTCCGGGGTTCATCGATGGACACATCCATCCGGAGAGTTCCAACCTTTCCATG
>JAAYQY010000323.1 GCA_012519125.1 Spirochaetales bacterium | reverse complement strand
AGCTGCTGTTCACCGCCTCTTTGGTGAAGCCCTCTGGGTGGAGCTGGTGAAGCCTGGATTCATCCTGGCCAACATCGTGCGTGAGCGTCTCATCGCCCACCAAGCGAAGACAGGTAAGGTTTACTCGCTGATCTTCTTGCAAAACCATGGGATTTTTGTCGGAGGGCAGAGCCTTGAGGAGATCCAGAAGATCTACACAGAGGTGCTCTCCATCATCGAAGAGCAGCTGGTACGCAAACCTGATTTCACCGACTGTGAGGCTGATGCTGAAAAGGTTGAGAAAGTAACGGGTGCTTTGCAGGGTCTGAAGAATGAAAGAATCCTTTTCAGAAACACCGTGGAGTTCAAGCACCTGCTCACCGATCGCTCCTCTTTTGCAAAGGCTGCCTCATCATTTACCCCCGATCATATCGTATATGCTGGATTCAAGCCGCTCTGGGTTGATGAGCATTCTGATGTGGAGAAAGCGTTTGTACAATTTACTCGTGAGCATGGAAGTGCTCCGAAGATTGTCTGTGTACAGAATCTGGGGGTCTTCTCCATCGGAGAGAAACCGCTTCCCCTCTTTTACGATACCGTAGCCATCAGCGTTTACAGTGAAAGCTTTGGCGGCCCACGGTTCATGGACGAGGAGATGATCAATTTCATCCGCAACTGGGAAGTGGAGAAGTACCGTTCCCAGGTCTCTCCCTGAGGTAGGTTCAGTGGATGACACTTGAACGTCTGAATGTACAGTGCAACAAGGCAATGCCCTTCGTCACCCCCATCGGGGTGATTTTGGGCTTGCTCTTGGGTTCGCGTCTTGCCCCGTACAAGGATTTGAGTACGCTCTTTTTTGCCATCATCACCTTCGTAGGAGCGTTGGGCATCAGCTACCGTCAGTTTGCTCTTGCCCTGCGTCGCCTCAAGGATATCTTCTTTGTGCTGGTAAGTGCCCATGTCCTGTTGCCGGTGCTCACGAAGGTGGTTGCTTCGCTGATTTTCAGTGATCCGGACCTGGTCACCGGCTTCATCCTGCTCTCCTCAATTCCTATCGCTGTCTCCTCCTTCATCTGGTGCACCATCTTTGATGGGGATGGCCCCTTGGCCCTCTCCCTCATTCTCCTGGACACCCTCCTGTCCCCGCTCATCACCCCCCTGACCATACGACTGCTCACCGACTCCTCAGTCATCTTTGACAGTAGGGGCATCATTACCAGCTTGGTGATCATGATTGTCATCCCCTCCCTGCTCGGGATGCTGTTCAGCCAATATTTCCCGAAGGCTGCGCGTACGGCGGTTCCCTATCTGAACCCGTTCATCAAGTTGCTGCTGATAGCGGTGGTAGTGATTCATATTGGGCAGCTCTCGGGGAAATTGGACTTCTCCTGGCTCTACCTTCCTCTTGCTTTGGTGAATCTACTGGTGATAGCACTCAGCTTCGTGGTGATCTGGTTTTTGGCCACCTATCTCTTGAAGGCGGACCGTGCGTCGGTGGTTTCCATGACCTATACCGGGGGCATGCGCAATATCAGTGCTGCCCTGATTCTTGCAACGCAGTTTTTCCCTCCACGGGTCTCTCTTCCGGTCATTCTGGGCATTTTGCTGCAGCAGACCTTCGTAGGGTTTCTCGGCTCATTACTCTTTTCTTCCAAGCAATCGAAATCAATCTAAATCACTATTGCTGTGTTTTTGGTTTGTTTTACCTATTTCTTGGCTTTCGTTTTGGCTTTGAAAGATAAGTGTGAGCAAATCGTGCTAAAAAATGACTATACAGTCATTGCGGAATTCAAAAAAGCTGTCACACTTATATACAACAGAATGTGTCCTTCGGTGGTGACACCGGAGTCTGGGAGGTGTGACACACGCTGTGATTCGCTGTTTGCCTTGGCACGTCCAAGTACAAATAGATTCCGGTATATCCGGGATGATTCAGCAAAAGGAGTGTTATCATGAAAAGAGCGTTGTTGTTTGTACTCATCGCCAGCTTGGTCTTCACGGGCTTGTTCGCCCAGGGAACCAAGGAAGAAGCTGTGAAGGGTGACAAAGAGATCGTCATTCTCGTAAAGAGCATGGGAAACGGATTCTTTGATGCAGTCTTCAAGGGCAGCCAGGAAGCTGCAGCCGAACTCGGTGGAATCAAGACCACGTACATGGGTCCCCCGCAGGCAACTGCTGAAGGCCAGATTGAAATTATCGAGACCCTCATCGCACAGCGCGTCGATGGCATCGCCATCAGCGCCAATGACAGTGATGCACTGATTCCCGTGACCAAGAAGGCCATGGCTGCAGGCATCAAGGTCATCAGCTTTGACAGCGGTATCAACGTAGGCGGACGCATCGTCGACCTGCTGCCCAGTAATGCAGAGCTTATCGGCCGCCAGCAGATTCAGCTTGCCGCCGAGCTGACCAACAACACCGGTGATGTCGCCGTCCTGTCCGCTTCCGCCCAGGCCACCAACCAGAACCTCTGGATTGACTGGATGAAGCAGGAGATCAAGGATGCGAAGTATTCGAAGATGAAGCTTGTGGAAGTCGTCTATGGTGACGATGCCCCGGACAAGAGCTATCGTGAAGCTGTTTCCTTGATGCAGAAATATCCCAATCTGAAGGCAATCATTTGCCCGACCACAGTCGGACTCTTGGCTACCGCACAGGCTGTGAAAGATGCCGGCAAGACCGGTGTTGTGGAAGTTACCGGTCTCGGCCTTCCCTCCGAGATGAAGGGCTACATCCTTGACGGCACCTGCCGCCAGATGGCTCTGTGGAACCCGATCGATCTCGGCTACACCTCCACCTACATTCTGAATGCACTCATCGACGGAACCAACGACGGTGCTGTCGGCGATGTCATTCCTGCAGGACGCATGAACTCTGTCAAGGTTGAGAAGGACGGACTCATCTACATGAGCACCCCCTATGTCTTCAACAAGGACAACATCGAGCAGTTCGCAGCAATTTTCTAGGATTCAGATTTCATCGGCTCCTGCCTTCGGGCGGGAGCCTTTGATTTTCGGTGCAATGCAAGGAGGAACAATGCCAAACGCATTGTTGGAGGTGCATAACCTCACTAAAATTTTTCCCGGTATCAGAGCTTTGGATGATGTGCATCTCACCCTCAGAAGTGGGGAAGTACACGCCTTGATCGGAGAGAACGGGGCAGGGAAGTCGACCTTGGTGAAAGTGCTCACCGGTGTGTACATCCCAACCAGCGGGACCCTCACGTTCGACGGAAAGGAAGTGGCGTTCCGCAATGCCATCGATGCCCAAGCGGCTGGCATCGTGGCAATCCATCAGGAAGCCTCGATGTTTCCTGAGCTTACGGTGACCGAGAATATCTTCATGGGACACCATTTGCGCAATCCGCGCACCAAGAAGCTCGATTGGAAGGCTATGACTGAGCAGACCAGACAGCTGTTGGGCCGCATGCAGCTGGACATCGACCCCGATACCCTGGTCAAGAACCTGAGTGTCGCCAAGCGGCATATGGTGGAAATCACCAAGGCGCTCAGCCTCGATGCCAAGCTGGTCATCATGGACGAACCCACCAGCGCCCTCACCGGGCGAGAGGTTGAGGACCTTTTCAGGATTGTCCGCTCGCTCAAGGAGCAGGGCAAAGCCATCCTCTTCATCAGCCATAAGTTTGATGAGATATTTTCAATTTGCGATTATTACACGGTATTCCGTGATGGACAGTATATAGGCGAAGGGAAGGTGTCCCAGAGCAACGAGGATGCCATCATCAACATGATGATCGGGCGTTCGATCGACCAGCTGTATCCCGAACACCAGAAACAGAAGGGCAAGGAAGTGCTCCGCGTTGAGAAGCTTTGCCAGCTGGGAGCTTTCAAGGACATCAGCTTCACCCTCCATGAAGGGGAAGTCCTTGGCCTGTTCGGCTTGGTTGGTGCGGGGCGCAGCGAGGTGGTGCGTACCATCTTCGGCATTGACAAGTCAAGCGGGGGCAGCATGCACTTGCTCGGAGAGCCCTTCAAGCCCAAAGGGGCGAAAGAGAGCATGAGACGAGGCATTGCCCTCGTACCTGAGGACCGTCAGAAACAGGGTTTGGTACTCAAGATGAGCCTGACAAACAATATCTCCCTTCCCGTTTTGAGACAGCTCTCCTTCAAGGGGATGGTAACACGAGCGGCAAAGGAGAGAACCTACGTACAGTGCCATGGCAACCAGATGGAAATCAAATCGGCAGGCTACCACGTTGATGCGGAAACCCTCTCGGGGGGAAATCAGCAGAAGGTGGTCCTTGCCAAATGGATAGGAACAAGTCCGAAGATTCTTATTCTTGATGAACCGACCAAGGGCATCGATGTCGCCACCAAGGCGGCGGTGCACCAGTTTGTGTGCGATATGGCCCAAAAGGGAGTAGCGGTGATTCT
>JAAYQY010000322.1 GCA_012519125.1 Spirochaetales bacterium | reverse complement strand
TGGAGATGGAGAGCGCAAGCATGTAGATGAACGGAATCAAGCAAGCTGCAAGGGTGAAAATCATCACCAGGTAGACAACAGTGGAAAAGAGCAGCGAAGAACGGGTTCGGTAGGTACGCATATCAGTATACCCCCTCACCGGTCAGCTTGCGGCTCAACGCATTTGAGGAAGAGACCAGTATCACCCCGATGATACCGCTGAACAAACCGATGGCCGTTGCATAACTGTAATTCTGGTTTGCAAGCCCTGTCCGATAGACAAGTGTATCGATGATGTCACTGACCATGCTGTTGTCCGGTGTGTAGAGCAGGAGCACCTTCTCAAAGCCCAAGGAGAGCAACCGCCCCACATTGAGGATGAGCATCACCATGATGGTCGGCATGATCGAAGGGATGGTCACATAGAAAATCTGCTGGGTGCGCGAGGCCCCGTCTATGGTAGCCGCCTCGTAGAGGTCGGCAGGAATTGCTGTAATGGCTGCCAAATAGATGATGGCAGTCCAACCGGTATACTGCCAGGTATCGACCAGAATATAGATGATACGGAAGAATCGTGCCTCGTTCATGAAATAGATGGCATCTTGGCTGAAAAGCCGTTGCCGGAGTATGTTGACGATTCCGGAAGAGGGAGAAAGCAACTCGCCCAGAATGGCAATGACCACCACCGTGGAGATGAACCGAGGCATATAGGAGACAGTCTGCACCACCTTCTTGAACGGAAGAAGATGGACTTCGTTGAGGAGGATGGCAAAGATGATGGGGATGGGAAAGTTCACCACCAGATTGAGCAGGCTCAACACCAGTGTGTTCCTGAAAGCTCTCCAAAAAGCAGGGTCAGACCAGAAGCGGGAGAAGTACTGCAAGCCCACCCACTCGGTTCCAAACGGCCCCATGCCAGGCCGGTATCGCCGGAAGGCAAGCACATTGCCGAACATTGGGGCATACTTGAATACGATGAAATACAAGACTGGCAGCACCATCATCAGATACAGCTGCCAGTATCGGCCAAGATAGGCTCTCTTTTTATTCTGCATCGGCCTATCCAGACCGTTTACACTCTTCATCAAACACTCCTGAAAGCAAGGAAACGGGCCCCGTCGTTGTCGGACGGGGCCTCACTACCCTAGAGATTTGCGTTGTACAGATCGTTGAACTTCTCGATGCCAAGGCTCTTCATCTCCTTGACATAGGCATCCCAATCCTTTTCGATGCTCTTGCTTCCGGTCAGGAATGCAGAGTTCCAGCGTTCAAAGGCATCGGAGAGAGGAGTCTGCAGCGTACCTGCTTCCTCAGCCTGTCGATCGTCGAACTTCGGAGTCGGAGGAATGGCCTGGATGACATCGCCCATAGCCTCAACCTCAGCGTTGATCCTGGCATAGTTCTCGTCATACTTGGTCATCTCGCGGGAGTTGACCCAAACCATCTGTGTCACATCGCTTCCGCAGCCGTAGCGAACCTGCAAGCTCTTGTAGATACCTTCGCTTGAGTTGCGGATTTCATCGATGAAGACAACCTTTCCGTCCTTCACCGAGTACGTGGTTCCCTCCACCCCGAGGCACCAGAGCTTGGCATTCTCTTCAGAGAAGAACATCTCATCAACAGCACGGACAATCTGTTCAAAATCTGAACGCTTGCTGGTCTTGAAGGGGAACAGGATACCCGAACCGGTCTTGCTCTTGGGCTGGTGGTGGGCACCAGCAGGACCACTGAGGGAAGGATACATCTGCAGTTTGAAGCCAGGAATTGTGCTGTTGGCAGTTACCCCGCCGATCTGATCATAGTATGCATAGCTGGCCATTGCCTTGCCGGTTGCAAGCTTCTGGGTCCAGCGGTCTCCGTCAATGGGTTCGGCCATCTCAGGATCGAGCAGGCCTTCCGCATACAGCTTATGGAAATACGTGATGTAGTCCTTGTACTGACTGCTGATGGCTCCGGCGAAGTATTTCTTGTTCTCGTAGTCCCAGCTGAGGGTGTTGCTCCCGCTTGCTCCGTTCTTGCCCAACGAGATTCCCCACGAGGGCATGGTCATGCGGTAGAGCACACGAGGCCCGGCAAGAATGGTGAGAGGATACGAGGAAGGATCATTCTGCTTGAACACTTTGAGAACCTGATACAGGTCATCGAAAGTCTTCGGGGTCTTGAGGTTATACTTCTTCAGCAGGTCCTCGCGCAAGATCAAGCCGCCATCATAGAAAGGAACATCAAAGAGAGCGGGCAGATAGTAGCGTTTGCCATCCTTCAGCTTGAGCGCATTCACATCGTCCTCAAGGCCAAACTCTTTGACCCTGGCGTTGAAATTGGGTGTCCATTCGCTATAGTCGCTGATCGGAACAATAGCACCATTGAGTGCAAGTGCTGCATTCTCACCCTTGGTGGACTGGTAGAGAATGACATCCGGGGCATTGGTGCCGGTATTCAGAGCCAAGGAAACCTTGGTCTGGTAATCAGCAATCGGGATGACCTCGAATTCAACCTTTGCATTCACCCGTTTCTGAACCTCGGTGACCGTCAGCCAATCCTGCTTGAACGGCAGGGTGGCATTGTCAGAGTAGTAGGCGGAGAATGAGACCGGACCGCCACTTTGTTCCTTAACTCCCGCCGCTGTGAGCGAGAAGGAAAGGGTAAGCAAAACCAAAAGAGCAACCAATAGGGTTTTCTTCATAGTGCCCCTCCTTGTGTGTATTTGAAAAACCGATGTACGGTCTTTACCAACAGAGCTCCGTGGCTGTCCTGGAAGGGTGCAAGCATGGGAACAGGGGACCACCACCTCTGTATTATATGCACCAAACTGAGCATCTCGCAACAATCTTTTTTAACAATACACCAAATTTTACTGAAAATTATTTTCAATCACCGTTGAATTTTCCCCATTATCACCCGATGGCTCGCTCCGGTCGCCCCAACCAGGTTGTTCAGCCTTCCGTGCAGTGCCTCATAGGCGAGCAAAGCAAAGGCAACCGCCTCCTTGCTGTCACTGTTCCTGCCCACCTGGTCCTGAGTCAATACTTCGGTTTTCAGCTCCATAGCCAGAGCTTCGAGCAAGACCGTATTGTGACTTCCTCCCCCACCAACGAGCAGGAGGTCCAGAGGAGCTGGAGAAAACCGTTCAACGGATCTTTGAACCGAGCGTGCAATAAAGTGTGTGGTGGTGCGCAAAAGATCAACGAAAGGCACTCCCAACTTGTCGGCCTCGGTCTGCAAGGTGGCAACATACTGGCTTCCATACAATTCCCTGCCGGTCGACTTGGGAAGAGGGAGCGGAAGATACGTATCAGAATGCTCCATCCACGCAAGCAAACGTTCATCCACGCAGCCCTGCTTGGCCAGCTTTCCTCCTTCGTCGAATCGCTGCTTCCCTCCGGTCTTTTGGAACACCAAGGCATCGAGGACCATATTCCCCATACCGGTATCGAAGGCAACCACCTCATCGAGTGCGCCACTGGGAGTGAGAATGGTCAGATTCGCGATACCGCCCACATTGAGGAGTCCGATGCCCTTGCCCTCCTGTCGGTAGAGCAGGTACTCGGTGTAGGGAACCAAGGGGGCTCCCTGACCTCCGGCGGCAAGATCACGGGGACGGAAATCACTGACGACTGGACAGGAAAAATGCTCACTGAGAAAGCAGCTCTGTCCAAGCTGCAGTGTTGAGCGTACCTGATGACCAAGATATTCCACCGGATTGGGAAGATGATGGAAGGTATGGCCATGGGTACCGATCAAGCCGATGCGTGAAGGTTCCACCCCTGCCTGTGCGCATACCGCAAGCGCTGCGTCGGCAAAGAGGGACCCAAGCAGCCCATCCATGAGGCAAAGCTCACGGCTTCCTCCTTCACTGCCCTTGGCAAGCACCAAAAGCCTGTCCCGCACCGCATCCTCATAGGCAACGGTAAGAAACCCAAGCTCCTCAACAAGCAGAGAAGCATCATCCCCTGTGATGCGCACCAAGGATGCATCAATGCCATCACAACTGGTACCGCTCATCAGCCCGATGGCCAGAATACTTTGCTTCATGACTTTGAACCCAAGAAATCACGATAGATGCCTGGAGTCGAGCCTTCGATCACGGTGGCATTGACACACTTCTCGTAGAAGGCCACCGGGCCCACCCCACCGATGATGGCATAGGCATACCCTTCATCACGCAAAGCTTCCAAGCTGCGAAGCAACAGCGCCTTACCGATACCAAGCCCCTGCTTGCTGTCCAGCACGCGGGTGGGACCGAAAAAATCGGGGGCTGTTGCATGGTAGCACGCATAGCCGATGATCTCTTTCCCTTCCGTAGCAAGAAAGAGGGAGATGGGATGGCCTGAGAAACAAACATCTGCCTCCCCTCGAGCAGAAAGGGATGAGTGTTCTGCAATCCAGGAGAGGACCCGTTCCTTGTCAGGAGCCATAGCACGACGAATCTGTACTCCCTTTTCGGCAAGAGCCTCAATTACAGGCTTGCTGGGCGCTAATTCATAGAGTTTTACCAACATATCAGGCATTTCACGCTCCTTGTTCGACAAGCGCTACGGGCAGCACTCCCGTTGCTTCAGCTTTGCCCAATACAACCTGGGCGAGTGCATGGATTGCCGATTCAGTGTATGCATACGCAGCAATGCTGCGTACCTTGTTCGTCACATACGCTAGATCGTATGGATTGCGAAGCGCTACGCAGAGTGTGGGAAGTTCCTGTGAAAGGCGATTGACCAAGGCTAGTTGGCCGGGATGGAGATGGCCATTATACGTTCCCACCACTACCGCGGAGTAGGCGGAGCACACGTCACTGAGCTGCTCAATCTCCTGTTCTTTCGGGTTATCACTGGTGGTGATGCCATCACAACCCAGCAACGCTGCAAGCGAGGGTGCAAACGAGAGCACATCCTCATCATTGGAAACATTGGTGGCCCTGAATGGTCGGGGGCCAAGTACCAAGGGCTTGCTTCCCAGGCTGAACGGCGCATCGTTGACCAACGTCAGGCTTTTCTGATGCAGCTGGGCATTGCTTTGTCTGTGGTTCTCGCAAGCAACCACCGAAAGAGGAGGGGGCGGCAGCTCAGAAAGCATGGTTTTTGCCTGGAAAATGCGCTTCGTCGATTGTTTTAAGGAGTCAGCATCCAAGCGGCCATCGGCAAGCGCTGCTTCCACTAGCTCAACAGCTTGGCATGCAAGCTCAACATGATGGCTGATGCAAACCACATCCACCCCAGCTTGGAGAGCCTGAAGGCTGGCTTCCACTGTCCCAAAGTGGTCTGCAATGGCCTGCATCTCCATGCA
Organism: Spirochaetales bacterium; assembly: GCA_012519125.1. Classification (GTDB taxonomy): domain Bacteria; phylum Spirochaetota; class Spirochaetia; order Sphaerochaetales; family Sphaerochaetaceae; genus Sphaerochaeta. The sequence goes on along the minus strand of JAAYQY010000322.1, from coordinate 5,290 downwards.
ATCGGTGAAGACAAGCCCTTTGAATCCATACTCAGAACGGAGAAGGTCTGTCATGATGGTCCGGCTCAACGTTGCAGGAACAGGATCGGGTTCAAGCGCCGGAAACAGGATATGGCTGCTCATTATCCCCTGCACTCCTGCACTGATGGCTTTTCTGAAAGGTTCAAGATGAATGGCAAGCTGCTCTTCGCCGCCTTCCACCACTGGAAGGGCTACATGGCTGTCCAGGTGGGTATCCCCATGGCCGGGGAAGTGCTTGCCCACTGCCATCACCCCGCCTTCCTGCAGACCCTCGATCATGGCAAGGCCGAACCGTGTTACTTGCTTGGGGTCATCAGAGAAGCTGCGCACCCCAATGACCGGATTGTCCGGATTGCTGTTGACATCGAGGGAGGGAGCAAAGTCCACATTCACGCCAAGGGCTCTGAGTTCGGTTGCCGTAATCACTCCCGCTTGTCGGGCAAGCTGCTCATCACCGGTGGCAGAGAGCGCCATGGCAGAGGGTACGTTGGTGCAATCCGGGGAGAGACGGGTAACCATCCCTCCCTCCTGATCGATGGTGATCAGCGCATCGTGGCCGCACTCCGACCGCACCAGATCTTGGATCTCCTGACACAGGGCGTAGAGCTGGGTCTTGCTCTTGATGTTGCGGGCGAACAGGATGATATTTCCGATTTTGTAGCGTTTCACCGCTTCAATGAAGGAGGGCTCCAGCGTCGGGCCGTCAAACCCGCAGACAAAGTGTTGCCCGATCTGTGTTCGCAGATCCATGTTCTCGTTTTCATGCATATAGTTCATAGCTCCTCTTCATGTGTGCGAAGGCTTGTGTCTCTTGTTCGATGTGCTCCAGCGTAGCTTGTACATACTGGCTCTGTATCTCTTGCTCGGCAAACCCTGCAAGACGCGCAAACGAGGCGTTGAATGTAAGCGTATCAGGATACTGCTCCCATATGAAGGAGAGCACCGACAACGCTGTCTCAAAAGGTCTGAAACGGTGCGAATCGGTAACATGGGCGTACAGCCCATGACAGACTTCCCCTTGGAATTTGCTTGCTGAGGGAACGAATGTGATGGGGGTAAAACATACTCCGGCAAGGTTGAGCTTTCCTACTCCTTTGGAGAGTTGATGAGCATCGATGAAGGGGGCTCCAAAGAGTTCGAACGGTGCACTGGTACCACGCCCTTCACTCAGGTTCGTCCCTTCCAACAGGCAAAAGCCTGCATAGAGCTCAATCGTATGGGCATGGGCGATGGCAGGGCTGGTCATGATCCAAGGCCGCTTCAGATCTTCCCATCGCCGGTTGCGCTTCCACCCCTGCAAGGGGATTATCTGCAGGTCGCATCCAATCTTTCGTTCTCCGTTGAGAAAACATGCCAACTCCCCAATGCTCAGGCCGTAGCGGACGACAAGTCCCTCCAGGCCGACGAAGCTTGCATGCTTGGCATCGAGCATCGGTCCTTCGACCACCTCTCCTCCCAAAGGGTTGGGGCGGTCGAGCACCACCAGTGGGATGCCCACATGCATCAGTTGCTCCAAGGTGGTGATGTAGGTATAAAAGCGAAGTCCCACATCCTGCATGTCGAAAACCAACAGGTCGATGTCTGCAAAGAGAGAAGCGTCGAGACTGCTTTGTTCTCCTTGGTAGAGGCTGCGGATGGGAAGCGCGGTGACAGGATCCCGCTTGTCCCCGATCGACTGGCCCGCAGCAGCAGAACCATCCAAGCCATGCTCGGGTGCGTACAGCACTCGCAGATCATAGTACTCATGGAAAAGAGAGACCGAAGAGGCAAACTTTGTATCAAAGCTGCTGGAGTTGGTCACCAAGCCCAATCGTTTTCCCCGGAAGGAAGAGGCATAGGGTTCCACCAGTATTTGGTCCAGTCCGATTTCCATAGCACTCCTCCCCTTCCTGTATCCTAGTCCAACTCTCCGAGCAGAACAAGCAGTGGTAAAACAAGGATAGCATATTGGAAATTATTTTCAAGATTATTATAAATACTCTGAAAACTATTGTTGTCCATACCAATCTTTCCGTGTATACTGCTCCTGTCATGCAAAGCCTGTTGGAAACAGAACAACGAAATCCTCTCTCCTATCGCATCGACTCCAAGTCCACCTTGGAGATCCTTGCCATCATCAATGAGGAAGACAAGAAAGTACCGTTCGCAGTGGAGCGTGCCATGCCCTCGATAGCTGTCGTGGTCGATGATGTGGTTGAGGCATTCAAGAAAGGAGGCCGGCTTTTCTATATCGGAGCTGGGACCAGTGGAAGACTTGGAGTCCTCGATGCATCGGAGTGCCCTCCCACTTACGGAGTTGACCCTGAAATGGTGCAAGGCATCATAGCCGGAGGCCAGAAAGCGCTCACCACCAGTGTTGAGTGGGCTGAGGATAATGGAGAGGCAGGGGTGGAGAGACTGAAGCAGGTCGCTTTCACCTCCAACGATGTCTTGATCGGTATCACCGCAAGCGGAGGAGCCCCCTTTGTGGTGGAAGCGATGCGCTACGCACTCTCTGTCGGTGCAAAGGTGGGGGCGATCAGCTGCAACAAGACCACTGCTGTTTTCGATTTGCTCGACGAACACCATCGCATCTTTGTCCCCGTTGGTCCGGAAATCATCACTGGCTCGACCAGGATGAAAGCAGGCACAGCCCAAAAGCTGGTGCTGAACATGATTACCACCACTGCAATGATTCGCATCGGCAAGGTTTTCAACAATCTCATGGTGGATCTCCGTCCCGTCAATGCAAAGCTGATCCAGCGGTCACATCGCCTCATCAGCGAAGTGACCGGCTGTGATGAGCAGGAAAGCAAGCGCCTCTTTGCACAGGCGGGGAACAACACCAAGCTTGCCATCACCATGGGCCTCTTGCAGGTTACCGTCGAAGAAGCAAGCCTTCTGTTGGAACAGAACGGACAAAGCATTTCACGTGTCTTGAATCTTATGGAATCTCATTCAGGTTCCGGCTCCTGATTCTTACGTCCACAGAATGCAGGCCTTATACCAGAGAAGCGGAGAACTCCTGCTCTGGCAGACGAGCTTGACTTCAGTACCCAGTCAGATACCTCTGGCCAGAAATCTTGATGAGCAAATCGTGATGATGTCTTGTTCAAGGGAAAGATTGGGGAGCGGGATAGGGGACAGTTAATCTTTATCGCAGCCTTGCTGGATGACGAAATGGAAGCCTGAAATAGTTTACAAACCTTCCCTGCTCACCGCTTTCCAGGTGGCATTGATGAAGGCATCGGCATCACTTCGTCTGGCTATCAGGCAACTGTAGAGGATATCCACCACCACCAACTGGCTGAGCCGGCTCAAGCTAGCTCCCTGTCGATAGAGTGCTTCGCTGTCAGGGACTGCAAGGACCTGGTCGCTGAGCTTGGAGAGCGAGTTTCCTCCAATGCGAGTGATGGCGATGACGGTAGCACCAGACTGCTTTGCCTTCTGGGCTACGGTGAGCATCGAGCGGGTCTCACCAGAGTATGAGAAAACAAGACAGACACTCTGCTCATCCAGAGAACAGGCATTGACGATCTGAAGATCCTGCTCTGAAGGAAAGGATGCATACATGCCAAGCCGTCCCAACTTCTGATAGAGGTCCATCGCGGCCAAGGCTGATGCACCAATTCCAGCCAAAAGGATCTTGTGTGCCCCATTGAGTGCATCAAGGGTCTTGTCCAATGACTTGGTCGAAAGCACACTCACTACCTTGGTGATGTTCTCACACACTGCCTGCACCATCATTGAGGTGATCTGCTCGGAATTCTGCGCTTGCTTCACATCAAAAAGATAGGGGCCCCCGACAGAAGGAGTATTCCCATAAACTTCCTTGGCAAGGGAGAGCTTGAGCTCTGCATAGCCATCGAACTGGAGGCGTTTGCACAACCTCACCACAGCAGCAGCACTGCTCCCAGCCTTTTCAGCCAGGTCGGTTATGCTCATCGAGACAGCATCCTGTGGATGCTCCAGGATATAGGTGGCTACCTTTGCTTCCGAAGGAGCAAGGTGTCTGAGCGCTTGGTTGAGGAGAATCGTGCAACCTTCCATAGCACAGAGCATAGCATAGAGGACTCGCTTCCAAAAGCTTTCTCTGGTTTTTTTCCCAGCAGTATTCCATACTGAAGGCATGGACGGAATATACCTCGGTATGGACGGCGGAGGAACACGATGCCGCCTTGCAGTATGGGACGCTGACAAGAACCTCATCTATGAGCAGACAGGAGAGAGCTCCAACCCCTATGCAGTGGGCATGCTCGAAGCACAGAAGCATGTGAAACAACTGCTCCAACTGAGTCTGAAAGACAAACTGTTCGAACAAAAGACGATGCTTGGATTCTGCTTTGGCAGCGCCGGGCTTGGGAGAAAAGAGGAGCATGAGAAATGGGAAGCATTCTTTGCTGATGAATTTCCCCACCTTGTTCCTCGCCTGTTGGTAAGTGATGCATGCCTTCTTCTGGCAGGCAGCCATCTGGAGCCTACCGGCCTATGCCTGATCAGCGGAACCGGATCAATCTGCTTAGGACGCAACCAAGCTGGCATTGAGGTACGCAGCGGAGGTTTGGGCACTGCCCTTGGAGATGAAGGATCTGGGTGGTGGATCGCCCATGAAGCCATACGGCGCTGTTATCGCAGCAGTGAAGGCAGGGATTTGCCGACATCACTCGTTCCTGTGGTACTCTCTTTCTACGGCTTCTCATCACTTGCCGAAGGCATTCCCTTTTTCAATGACCGCAGTCGCACCAAAGCTGAAATAGCAGCCTTTGCAACCGAAGTGGGAAAGGCTGCACACGATGGGGATGAATTGGCCTTGAGCATCTACAATGAAGCAGCCGATGAGCTGGTAGAACTGGTCGGCTCTGTGCAACGCAGATTGCCGCCCCCCTACCCCAAGCGTCTGAGCCTAGCAGGAGGAGTATTGGAAGCAGACCCGCTGCTTCGCTCGATGGTCTGCAAGCGCCTTGATGTACGGCTTGATATCTCACTGCCCAAAGCCGGAGCACTGCAAGGTTCGCTTATCCTGGCAAGCAAGTTGTAAACGGAAAAAATGGCGTTGTCCTGGGAAGGGACAACGCCGGCATAGGGTAATACTGTGTGTGTTTGGAGTGTTAGAGAACGTTCTCGATGGCCTTTGCTACCTTGGCCAGATCGTGAGAGGGTTCGAATCGGGCAACCACTTCGCCTTCCCTGTTTACCAGGAATTTGGTGAAGTTCCACTTGATTTCGGAACTCTTCTCATACTGGGGATCTGCCTTGCGCAGGATACCATCAAGAATCGGGGCGATCTTGT
>JAAYQY010000321.1 GCA_012519125.1 Spirochaetales bacterium | reverse complement strand
CTCGCTCTACTTCACCTACCAGTCAGGAGAGCCCGGAGTCATGGCTGTCATAGCCTTGGCCATGCTCATCATCGGAGCACTTCTTGTTGCGCTTGATGTGTACGTACTTCGTGAATACAAACGGTATGTGACCATGGGAGGAAAAGGCCAGATGTCACGCCCCTTTACCTTGGGCCCCTTGCAGGTTCCGATGAACCTCTTGGTCGGCCTCTTCCTTTTCATTGTCATTGTCCTGCCTTTGGGCGTTCTCGCCCTCTCCACCTTCATGGTTACTCCGGGTTGGTTTGTAAAAGACAATTTCACCCTGCAATTCTGGTTTGCAGAGGAGACACGGGTTCGTGAAGCGGTCCCTGGACTCCTGCGAGACCCACAGCTCCTGTCAGTAGCCTGGACCAGCATCAAGGTGGCAGGAATCGGAGCCCTTATCTGCGGGACGCTGGGAACCTTGGTCGGCTACGCAGTCGTACGTTTGCAGCAGTACAGGCTGAGCAAGTATCTCCGTCATCTCTCCTTCTTGCCGTACTTGGTACCAGGCATCGGGTTCGGAGCCGCGTATTTGGTGCTCTTTGCTACGGGTAGGGGACCCATTCCCGCCCTCTATGGCACCCTGCTGCTGATGATTCTGGCGATGAGCGTCATGTATCTGCCGCTCACCACCCGCTCGAGCATCAGCTCGATGGCGCAGATGGGTTCTGAGCCTGAGGAAGCTGCCATGATTCTGGGCGCCGGTTGGCTGACACGGATGTTCAGGATTGTCATCCCTATCCAGAAACGCTCGCTGTTCAGCGGCATTCTTCTGGCTTTCATCCAGGGAATGAAGGAGCTGAGCTTGGTGATTATGCTCGCGGTTCCCGGCCTGGAAGTGCTGACCACCCTGTCTATCCGCTATACCGACAATGCCCTGATGCAGATGTCCAACGGCGTGATTCTCATCATAGCCTTTGTCACCTTCCTGCTCACTGCACTTTCCCAGCGACTGACCAAGACCAACCTTGCCCAAGGCATCGGCGGTTGAGTACAAGAACACACGAAGAGGAACCATCATGATCGATATCAAGCTTGAGCACATTGTAAAGAAGTACGGCAGTGATGTGGTTGCCGTGGATGACCTGTCGTTGAATTTCGAACCGGGAAGCTTTGTCTGCCTCCTCGGTCCTTCGGGGTGTGGAAAGACCACCACCCTGAGGATGATCAGTGGCTTGGAACGGGCCAATGATGGGGTTATCACCATCGGTGGAGAGGTCTTTGACGCTCCCAAGCAGAATATCTTTGTCCGACCCGAACATCGCAAGCTGGGCTTGGTATTCCAAAGCTACGCCCTTTGGCCCCATATGACGGTGCAGGAGAATGTGGAGTTCGGCCTGAAGATGAAGAAAGTGGGCAAGGAAGAGCGGGGGAGGATTATCACCGAATCGCTCGACCTGCTGCGCATGGGTGCCTACCGCAAGCGCTATCCGGCAGAACTCAGCGGTGGGCAGCAACAACGCGTTGCCCTAGCTAGGATGTTGGCAGTACAACCTGACATTCTGTTGCTGGACGAACCACTCTCAAACCTTGATGCAGCCCTCCGCTTGGAGATGCGCTCGGAGCTCAAATCCCTGCACGAACGGTTGGGGAGTACCATCGTCTTCGTTACTCACGACCAGCTGGAGGCGATGAGCTTGGCTACCCATGTGGCAGTCATGAACGAGGGAAAACTCGAGCAGTATGCAGACCCCATGACCATCTACCTCAAGCCTGCCACTGAGTTTGTTGCAACCTTTGTCGGCAGTCCTCCCATGAATATGGTCAGTCTTGCTAACCACGTGCTACCTGCATGGAAGAACGACTTGCGGATAGCAATAGCCGCTTTCCGCCAGCTGGATGCAAGCGATGAGCGTATCTGCAGAGTAGGATTCAGGAGTGAAACTGTGACACTCCACGCTTTGGACGATGAGACAGAGGTAAAACAGAACCAGACTTGCATAAAGGGTGTGGTGAAGGCTGTTTTGCCAACAGGAGCAGAGCAAGTGGTGAGTGTCATGGTTGATGATGAGCAGTTCTATGTCGTGACGCAACCAAACCTTGCATTTGAGAACGGCGAGACGATCCGTATGCACATCAATTTGGATACGGTCCATATCTTTGACCAGAAGGGATTGAGAGTCTGAAAAGGGGAGCGTGTCCGATGGATGAGATTTCTGTCATCGAAGCAGTACTGAAAGAACTCGCTGGGTATGTGGTAGATCGGTTTGCAGATAGGGAGCACCTTGTTGTCTCAACCAAGGCAAGTCCCACCGATTTTCTGACTGAGGTGGACATCGCTGTCCAGCAGAAGGTCCTCGCACACTTAACCCAGGCTTTTCCCTCTGATCTCTTCATTGCAGAGGAGTCGGGGTTGGACACCTTCAAGGGATCTCCCCCCCCACGTTGCTGGATGATAGATCCGATCGATGGGACCCAGAATTTTCTTCGTGGTCTCTTCCCTGAATTTGGGATCAGCATTGGCTTTCTCTCCGAAGGAAGGACACAAGCCGGGGGAGTGCTCTTCCCCATTTCCGGTGATCTTTTTCTTTCAGAACGCGGTTCTGGCTCCTATCGCAACAGAAAGCGCATGCAGGTGTCCACCATAAGCCGAATGGAACAGGCGCGGGTCGATATTGATTTTGGGGCGCTCTCCTATCGAAAAGACTTCCGCAGTCATGCCAAGGCCATGCTGGATGTGGTAGGGCAGGTACGATCCTATGGTTGTTCGGTCATGGGCTTTTGCCAGGTGGCAGACGGACAACAAGATGCCTACATTCCCTTTGGGGTGAAGCCCTGGGATGTTGCAGCCGGCATGCTGCTGGTTGAGGAAGCAGGAGGGAGGGTGACCTCCTTCAAAGGGGAAGCGGTCACTCCCTTTATCTCTGACCGCATCGGCATCGTTTCCAACAAAGAGCTGCATCAGACGTGCGTAGATATTCTGGGAGTATTGGCCTAAACAAAGGAAAAGGGAGAGATTTACAGTCTCTCCCCCTCTGTGGCAGTGGCACTCTTTGGATTTTCAGTCCAAGTTGAATACCCGTTAGCCAATCCTAGGCAGGATTTGCAGTCCTGGTTGCCAAAGGATTGTTGCCTTGTCTGCATTGCCTGTCCTGATTTGCAGTCCGAACAGATGCAGGAATTTCAAAGAGCACAAGAACCAGAAACTTCTAT
>JAAYQY010000320.1 GCA_012519125.1 Spirochaetales bacterium | reverse complement strand
TTTACGTTCTCCAGTGAAGCACAGCAAAATTATCATCAACTCTTTTGACAATAGAATCAAACAACACCGCGATATCTATTCTGCAGCGTGTGAAGGTGTTTTCACCGTATACAGAATTCCCGTGGATCCCTTGTTCAGGAAGGCTCAGGAAGCAGGAAGTGCTCCACAGCTTTTCAAGGTACGGGGAAAAGGTTTGAAAGATAGTACGATTGATGCGATTGCTACACTTAACAGAGATATTTGGAGATAGTCATGGCACTAAAGAGAAACCCGGAACCAGAAAGCGAAGTAGTACAAGACAACAGTATCAGTGGACAGAAGGCAAAGCAGCTCTTTTCCAAAGAGTCGAGTAAGCCGAAGAAGGAGAATAAAGTGCTTACTACATTCTCCATCGAACCTTCGTTCAAACGAGAACTGGAAGAATTGTTTGCCAGTATGGGTCTTGGTTGGGCTGCTGGAATACGGTTTTCTCTTAAGGAATTCTCAAAAAAACATTCACAAGAATAATTAAATACCAATATAAAAATAGTATTGAATAACCTACTAAATGGGGGTAAATTAACTATATAGTTTACATATTTATCCAGTTAATCTATAAAAGAAATAGTAAGAAAAGCATTTAATTATTAAAATATGATATAAATATAAATTGATATAGATTAGCTATAGTAAGAAGCAATATAAAAAAGAACTGAAAAGATATAAATATGAATGAAAAATTATATAAAAAAATATAAATGATATGAAAGAAAAACTCTATACTATGTAATATTTGTTCAGAAATGATCTTGGGAACTACTGTAGAGCATGCATGATTTGTATCAAGAAATTTTTACAGTATGATAGTAATTGTTGTAGGTACTAGGTATAAAAGATATAGGAACAATTAAGAAAAATATCAAAACAGTATCAAAATACATAGTTATGATAGAAATATGGAAAATGAATTTTAATTGGAAAATCTAACTACCTACAGTATACTCAGGAGGGAGGCTGTACTCATGGACAATGCATGGTGGGAAGATTGTGTTGTATATCAAATCTATCCAAGGAGTTTCCAAGATTCCAACAATGATGGAATCGGTGATATTCCCGGAATAATCCAGCGATTGGATTACCTTAAAACCCTGCAAGTTGATGCGATTTGGCTAAGTCCTATCTTTCTCTCTCCGATGGCTGACTTTGGATATGATGTGTCCTCCTATCGCGATATAGACCCCCTATTTGGAACGCATGCAGATGTTGAATTGCTTCTAAAGGAAGCACACCAGAGGAATATCAAGGTCCTCTTTGATATGGTCTTGAATCACACATCAAAAATGCATCCATGGTTTCAGGAGAGCAGATTGTCCAAGGATAATGAGAAGGCTGACTATTATCTATGGTCAGACAGCATTCCAAACAATTGGTATGCTGCCTTTGGGGGAAAAGCATGGACATACGACTCCTTGAGGAAGCAATATTACATGCACTCCTTTCTATCAGAGCAACCTGACTTGAATTGGAGAAATCCAGAAGTTGTTGAGGCTGTGCTTGGAGAATTGAGGTTTTGGTTGGATGCCGGTGTTGATGGTTTCCGATTGGATGTCATCAACTGCATTGTCAAAGATGAAAGCCTGAGAAATAATCCAAGGATACTAGGATCCAGACCTAGGCCCTATGATATGCAACGCCATATTTTCGATAGGAATCGTGTTGAGACTCACCAGAAGTTGAAAATGCTTAGAAAACTTATGGATGAGTACGGGCAACGAGTACTTGTGGGGGAAATTATGGTGGAGCTGCCTGGAGAACCAGAGCTTGCGGCATCATACTTGGGACGATTCAATGATGAATTACACCTTAGCTTTGATTTTACTCTGGCTTCTACACCTTTCAAGGCTACACGTTGGAAAACAGTTGCAAAACGTTGGTATGAAGCAGTAGGTAGGCATAGGGTTCCGACATGGGTATTGAATAATCATGATTTGTCAAGATTAATGAGCCGAGTAGGGGAAAATGAGGCAAAAGCAAAGCTTGCCGCACTTTTTCTGATTACCCAACGAGGTGCTCTTTTTCTCTACTATGGAGAAGAACTTGGACTTCCCAATTCAAAGGTCTCTCGATTGGCGTTGCAAGATCCTTTAGGGAAGCGTTATTGGCCATTTCATCCTGGACGTGATCCAGAACGTGGGCCAATGGTTTGGAATACAGGTGAAGGTAATGGGTTTAGCCCGATAGAGCCTTGGTTGCCTTTTGTGAAAGCAGCGAATCGATATTCTGTAGAAAACCAGGAGATGGAAGAACATTCGATGCTTTGCTATTACCGTACACTTTTACATATTCGCAAAGAAGATGAGACGTTGAGACGCGGTTTGACCAGTTTTGTAGAGACGAGCAATACCAATGTGCTCTCCTATTGTAGAGAACTCCAGGGTCAGCAAAGGCTCATTCTGCTGAATTTCAGCAAAAGAAGACAGGCCGTAACATTACCTTCCTTTGCTCAGAAAGGGATTCAGTGTGAACGTATCTTCTCTACTCATGAACCATTGCCGGAGTTTACCGGCAATGGTATGGAAAGTATGCTGTTGGAGCCCTATCAGGGGCTGATATACCGATTGATTGAGACTTTAGAGCCTGAACAATAGGTCATCGTAACTGGGGAATGGCCAGCAAGCCTTGTCAGTATACGTTTCCATCAGGTCTACATGGCTCCTGAGTAGCTGCATCTGCTGCACAACCTCATCACGGTAGATTTGAGCTTGTCTCAAGACCTCATCCTTGTAAGAGAGAGCTTTTGCAATGCATACATGCAACTGTTCTGTAGCTTCTATTGCCTGATTCAGGGCAGTTTGTACGGTGTTGACCAGTTGTTGCTGTGCATTCACCGCAAGGCCACGAGCCTCCTGCTTGGACAATGAGTCTGATAGTTTCCCAACATAGCTGATTACTGCAGGAATAATGCTTTTTCTGCACATTTCAACCATGATGGATGCTTCCACATTGATCTGTTTGCTGTATGTCTGCAAATAGATATCGAGACGGGATGAGATTTCGCTTCGTGTGAATACATGCTGCTGTTCAAAAAGTTCCAGGCTTTTTTCACTGACCATCTGCGGTAGTGCACTCACCGTATCCCTGAAGTCTGGAAGGCCGCGTTGAGCTGCTTCTTCCTTCCATTCCCTGCTATAGCCATTTCCGTTGAAGACAATGCGTTTGTGGTTTTGGTAGAAGTCTCGAATAATGTTGTGGCATTCAAGTTCCTTGTCATCTGCAGCTTCCAAGCGATCTGCTGCTTCCTCCAGGATCTGGGCAACCGCAGCATTGATGTAGATATTAGGTCCAGCCATCGATTGGGAGGACCCAACCATACGATACTCAAACTTATTTCCCGTGAAAGCGATGGGGCTGGTTCGATTTCTGTCAGTGAGATCCTTGGGTAGCTGAGGAAGCATGGTCATTCCCATCCTGACGAACTGGCGGTCGCTCTTTGTACAGCAACCCTCCATGGTGATGGTATCAAGGATGGAGCTGAGCTGATCACCAAGATAGATGCTGATGATAGCCGGCGGGGCTTCGGAGGAACCAAGGCGATGATCATTTCCTGCAGTAGCAGCACCACAGCGAATCAAGGGCGCATACTCATCCATTGCCTTGATGAAGGCAGTAAGGAAGATGAGGAACTGCAGGTTGTCCTCAACATTGGTTCCTGGGCTCAGGAGATTGGTCCCATCATCGGTTGAAAGCGACCAGTTGTCATGCTTGCCCGATCCATTGACACCCAAGAAGGGTTTCTCGTGCAGAAGGGCCACCATGCCATGACGCAGAGCTACCATCTGCAGCACATCCATCAATAGCTGGTTATGGTCGGTGGATAGGTTTGCGGCATCGTAGACAACGGCTATCTCAAATTGGTTGGGAGCCGCTTCCTTATGCTGTGTTTTGCTGCTGATTCCCAGCTTCCACAACTCAAAATTGAGCTCGCTCATGAATACCGTCACACGATCGCCGATGGTTCCATAGTAGTGATCATTCAACTCTTGGCCTTTTGCTGCCAGGTTTCCCATAACGGTGCGTCCTGAGAGCCTGAGGTCAGGTCTCTGGTCGTAGAACTTCTTGTCAACCAGAAAGTACTCCTGCTCGGGGCCGATATTGACAATGATGCGCTTAACTTTGTTGTTCCCTAGTGCACGCAGAACACGCAGTGTCTGTTTCTCAATTGCCTGATTGGCACGCAGCAGCGGAACTTTCTTATCCAGAGCCTCTCCGTTGTAGGAAAAGAAGGCTGTGGGGATATACAGGGTTTTCACCCCATTCACATCTTTGAGAAATGCAGGAGAGGATGTATCCCAAGCAGTATAGCCACGGGCTTCGAACGTTGCTCTCAGGCCACCATTTGGGAATGAGGATGCGTCGCCCTCACCTTTGATCAACTCCTTGCCGGAGAACTCCAAGAGGACCTTCCCTCCCTTGGTAGGGCTGATGAATGAGTCGTGTTTCTCTGCAGTAAGACCTGTAAGCGGCTGAAACCAATGGCAGAAATGGGTGGCCCCTTTGCTGAGGGCCCACTGCTTCATGGCGCTTGCCACGAAGTCGGCCAGTTCACTGGTAAGTTCTCGTTGACCACGCTGTACCTCTTTCAGTTCCCGAATGATCGGGTCACTGAGGTACTTGCCCATCTCTGTCTCAGTGAAACAGTTGATCCCATAGAAATCAGTTACCGGGGTTTTTGCGTAGTCAATATCGAACATGATGCCATCCTCTTAGGTGGTTTGCTTTGACAATACACACTTTCTGCATGGTTATGCAAGAAGCAAAGAAGGCTTACAAGGTGTCAAGAGGGGTAATCGTAACGGTAATGGTATCGAAGTAGTCACCCGCAGGAGCCATCTCAGCTCGTTCCATACTTACTTTAGTAATGTTGATATCCTTATAGTTCGCATTTGATACAAGGTTTTGCCATCTGATAGGTTTCCCTCCTTCAACTTCCTGTCCATTGAAAAGCAGGGTATAGGGGATGGAGTACAGGTTGGGATTTCCATCAAGATGGAGTGTGAACTGGGGGCTTTTGCCTTGTTTGAAAAAACCACATCGATGCCATAGTGGCCGGTTGCTTGCGCATTGCTAAGATGCAAGTTTGCCTTTGCGATGGTAGTCGACAAGCCCCCATATGCATTGGTGATGGTGAAACGATTTTCATCGATGATGGAGAGGGCATAAACCGGTTGAAGATTGGGAGGCCCATATGGCAATGGAGATGGGGTGGTGGTACCTTCGCTGAGCATAGGGGTTGTTGTTCCGGCCGGCTCGTTGTTGACCGAGATAGGGGTGTTGTTTCCCTCATAATATCCGCTTCCGGTATTGGCAACTTCCAGGGAGAATCCTTCCATCGTACCGCTGGTAAGCGGGTAGGAAGCTCCATATTGGTATCGGAAATAGTCCTGGTCGCTCACCAGATAGAGCTTCACCTCAAGGTCACGAACATTGATGTTTCCCCCTTCCGTTCGCAGCGGCTGGGTCCCATCGCCTTCCCAAAGGGGGTTCACCTGGGTAACGCCTTTCGCTGTGGAAACTGCATAGAGCGTTAAATAGGTTTCCATCACGGTATATTCGGGTTCTCCGGTTTGCCAGTTGTTGCTCCAGGTGATCGGGCCCGTAAAACCAAATGTTGTGGATAGGTTGATGTTCACCAAATTGGGATGAAAGAGTTGGTTTCCATCGGTACTGATGATGA
>JAAYQY010000319.1 GCA_012519125.1 Spirochaetales bacterium | reverse complement strand
TGCTCAGCGTATGAGTGACTCGACGTGAGAACAGTTCTGTTACCATGGTCTGTGTCATTGGGCAGGATTGTGACCCAATTCTGGTGTAGCATCCTTTTGTACTCATTCCGTACTTTTTGAGAAAATATGGTTTCTCCAGACCCTGAGCCACTATGATGAGGATGTATGATGTATCAGTTTCTTGCTTTACTTCCACATTGAAAAGTCCCAAGGGTGATGGCTGAATATTTGTTTTGATCCTGTCAATGATAGCCAAAGACAGCTTATCAGGATTTTGAACGCCAATGATCGTGCCATCATCATCAAGGCCGATGAATAGGCTACCTCCAAGCGTATTCAAGAATGCTACAACTTCTTTCTCAAAGCCATCTGTCAATTCTCTTTTATATTCTATAGTTATGCTTTCCATGACCGCTATTCCTCATTCCTGTTCTTTTTCTAGTATAACATGGGTCTTCAAGGGTGTTCTCCTTTTTCCTGCTTGTCTGATATCTTTCATGGAGTTATCCAAGGTTCTGACCGAGGATTTCTCGTCCTCTAGCGAACACATGAGCTTGTGCCCCATCCTGAATGCTGTGGCGATGGTAATGTCCTGGGCAACCAAGATTGTTTCCAGGGTTTCACCAGTAATCGTCAGCTTAATCAGCTCATTCCAGGCTTCGGGACTCTGGCGGGGATAGAATGAGTAAGCGCCATACTCGGCGGTGAACCGTTGCCAGCAATCCTTGCATCTGAACATCTGCTTGCCGGTGGATATCTTGCCGCCCTTCATGATTCTCGGGGAGGGTCACTACACATTTTGGGTAATGCCCAAACATGGGAACTATTGCAGCCGTGGTTTCCTTGTCATAGGTATCCAGTATTTCGGAAATCTTTCTGAGAATGAACTCTGGAATCACCTGCATCCTCTCTCCCAGGTCCTCTGCTGTCATCTTGAGTATACTTCTTGCCTCCTGCTATCAGTCCATTCAATCATACTCGCGCTTCTTGCCTTCGCCATCAGCATCATGGTCAAGCAGGGCAAGGAAGAGAGCTGTGCATCGTGCTCCAGCAAGAAGGGATCTGCATGCAAAGGATGTCAGTTCGCTGACAAATGCCACTAAAGCTATTCATCTTTTGAATATTTATGCAGTAAGTCTGGATATTTTTCCAACTTCCCGCTACACTCTTCCAAAAGCCCTTTTCGGGCTGTCTGAGTGAGGAGAGTGAACAATGAAACGAATTGCTGTTGTCCTTTTGGCCCTGTTGATGGTGGCCACCAGCCTGTTTAGCGCCGGAACCAAGGAACAAGCCTCTGGGGTTGACAACTCCTTGGAGAAGATCATGAGCAAGGGTGTTTTTGTCATGGGTCTCGACGACACCTTCCCCCCGATGGGCTTTCGCAATGAGAAGAACGAAATCGTAGGCTTTGACGTCGACCTTGCAAAGGAAGTCACCAAGAGAATAGGTGTTGAACTGAAGCTTCAGCCTATCGACTGGAATGCCAAGGAGCAGGAGCTGAACACCGGCAACATCGATTGCATCTGGAACGGCTTCACCATCACCGAAGAGCGCAAGCAGGCGATGACCTTCACTCCCCCCTACATCCACAATGCACAGGTCGTCGTTGTCCGTGATGACAGCCCCTATACCACCCTTGCATCCCTCAGTGGCAAGAAGGTCGGCTACCAGGCCGGGTCCTCCGCTTCCAGCGCCATTGATGCCAGCCCTGAATTCAAGGCATCCATCAAGACATTCATTGAATTCAAGGAAAACCTGACCGGCCTCATGGACCTTGAGATCGGCGGCATCGATGCCTTGGTTGTGGACGTCACTGTTGCAAACGACAACATCCAGCGCAGCGGAAAGGCCTTCAGGATCCTCAGCGAAGAACTCGCTCCCGAAGACTACGGCATTGGATTCCGCAAGGGCGATCA
>JAAYQY010000318.1 GCA_012519125.1 Spirochaetales bacterium | reverse complement strand
GCGGAAAATACAGACGGGTTGTTTTCGCCAAAAGGTACAAGGCTGTCTTTTCCGTTTTTGAAAACAGCGTGTTTGTTGATGCCATCATTGATTGCAAACAACCATAGTGACCATACAATGCAGGAGTCTCTAACAGAGATACTCATGGATGGAATCGAAAGATGTGCAGATAATTTTCACTTTGGAGGAATCTGGTTGATTTTTTATGGGAGTGCATAGGTACACAAGGAAGGAAAGCGGTTTCGAGCCCTTTCGCCCCGATCGTGCAGGCAACCTGGTTGGTTGCCTGTTCTATTTCTTCACAAAACACCGATATTTTTTCTTTACAAAATTCCAACATAGTGTACACTATATACGTACTTGCGAACGACGTTCTTATATACGAACAACAAGGAGAAAGGATGGGGTCTTCTGATCATCGCACGACAGCCAGAATCCTGGATATCTTGGAGACAATAGCATCCGTTCAGGATGGAGTCTCCCTCTCTGACCTTTCACGTTCGCTTGCCATACCAAAAAGCAGTCTCCACCCATTGCTCTGCACTCTTGCAGAACGAAGATACCTTCACTACCTGCAACGTGAGGAACGGTATTATCTGGGAGAAAACACCTTCGTCCTGGGAAACAAGTATGTAAACAACCACGATGTCTTGGAACAGATCAAGGATGTGATGCAGCAGGTGAACCAAAAAACTGGGGAGACGCTTTATTTTGGCGTCCTTTCCAAGCGGGACGTGCTCTACCTCGCAAAAGCAGACCTGCACTCACAGTTCAGGGTGGTGTCAAACCCGGGAAACAAACTTCCAGCCTACAGCACCGGGTATGGAAAGGCACTGTTGAGCCAATTCATGCCTGATCAGATACATTCGCTCTATCCCGAAGGGGAGCTCAAGCTGGTCACCCCGCAAACCGTCAGGAATGTGGACCAGCTCAATATCCAGCTTGAGGGCATCCGAACCACCGGTTTTGCCTATGAGAAGGGAGAATCAACCACCGGCATCCAGTGTGTGGCAGTTGCCATCAAAGTAGACGGACAGGTGCTTGCAGGCATGTCCATCGCCGTTCCCGAATTCAGGTACACAGCACAGCGTGAAGAACAGTTCAAAACCCTGCTGGATGATGCACGCTCGCAAATCCAGCGCATCATTGCCGGCAACAGAAGCCAGTGGATCTATAGTGGAGAGTATAATCGATGAAATCGCGTGTTGTTGCCATCGGCGAGAGTCTGGTCGCCTTCATTCCCAATGCCCATACCAAGCTGCGCTACGTACAGCAGTTCAGCAAGGTCGTTGTGGGTGCTGAAAGCAATGTCGCAGTAGGCCTTGCAAAGCTGGGAATCGAGAGCAGTTGGGTAAGCAAGGTGGGAAACGATGAGTTCGGCCAGTTCATCATCCGTGAACTCAGGGCTGAAGGGGTGGACACCTCGCAGGTGAAGCTGAGCAACGACAACCCCACTGCCATCATGTTCAAGCAGTTCTCCGCCAACCTCGACTCTTCTGTCTTTTATTACCGCAATGGGTCGGCTGCAAGCACCCTAGCGCTTGCAGATATCGACCTGGAATACCTGAGACAGGCAAAACTGCTTCACCTCTCGGGCATCACACCCGCACTCTCCGACTCCTGCAAACAGACCGTCATTGAACTCTTCCGCTTTGCAAAGCAAGAAGGGATACTCATCAGTTTTGACCCCAACATCAGGCGCAAGCTTTGGAGCGAGGAAGAGGCCAAGAAGACACTCAAACCGCTTTTGCTTGCCTCTGACATCGCCCTCCTCGGTGAGGATGAGGGAGAGCTTCTGCTTGGCACCTCCGATGCCCAGCAGATCAGCAAGCTGTTGCTTGCCTCCGGTGTTCGCTCTGTTGGGGTGAAACAGGGAAGCAGGGGCTCCTCTGTTGCCGATGCAAGTGGGTTTTATCAGATCGATCCCTACCCGGTGAAGGTTGTTGATACCATCGGGGCAGGAGATGCATTCAACGCAGGATTTTTGACAGGGTTCCTGGAAGGGAAACCTATCAAGGAGTGCGGCTTGATGGGCTCGCTGATGGGTGGGCTTGCCGTAAGCAGCTATGGGGACACAGAGGGGCTTCCCGACCGTTCCACCTTCGACCGCCTGCTTGCACAGAAAGAGGAGATACACCGATGACAAGCATTGAACAGACTCTTGCCACCATAGCTGAAACAAAAGTCATTTCCATCATCAGGGGAATAGAGGAAGAACATGCTCCTCAGGTAATTGATGCGCTTGCCAAAGGTGGCATCCGATGCCTTGAAATCACCATGAACACCCCAGGTGCTCTCAATATGATCGAGCAGGCTTCCAAAAACCCCGAGCTTCTTGTCGGAGCAGGGACAGTGCTCGATGTGGCATCCGCGAGAGAGAGCATCGTAAGGGGCGCACGCTTTGTGCTCTCCCCCAGTCTGGATGTGAAGGTCATCACCTACTGTCTCGACCACGGGGTGCTACCGGTACCGGGAGTATTCACTCCGACTGAGATGTTCACTGCCCACAAAGCGGGTGCTCCGCTTATCAAGATATTTCCTGCCGGTTCGGTAGGTCCCCAGTACATCAAGGATCTGCTTGGTCCGTTCAAGGGAATGAGGTTGCTTCCTGTTGGAGGGGTTTCGGTGGAAAACACCGCCGCCTTCATGCAAGCTGGTGCTTTCGCTGTAGGGGTGGGCTCCTACTTGGCGAATCCTGATCTTGCCAAGAAAAAAGCGTGGGAATCGATAACATCCCGTGCTAAGCTTTTTCTTGAGCAGGCTGTTCTACGGTAAATTCGCATGTGTGCGAATAAATAACACAAAGGAAAGAGGTGAGAAAATGAAGAAACTCCTAGTATTGGTTTTGCTTCTGTCTCTGGTTCTCGGATCGGTGTTCGCTCAGGGCGGCACTGAGGCTACAGCTGATTCCTATCCAAGTGGACCGGTATCAGTGATTGTTCCGTATTCGGCTGGCGGTGGTACCGATCTGGTAGCCCGTGCTCTGGCTGACGCAGCCAAGGCAAACTTCCCGAAGAATATTGCTGTTGAGAACAGAACCGGCGGTGGAGGTGCTGTAGGCATGTCCTATGGTGCAAACGCAAAGGCCGATGGCTCTGTCATCACCATGATCACCGTGGAATTGGTCACCCTTCCCCACACCGGAACCGGTGCAGGGCTGTACTATGACCAGTTCAAGCCGATCATGATGGTCAACAGTGCGTACAGTGCAATCACTGTCCAGAAAGACTCCCCCTACAACACCCTCAATGAGTTCCTCGCCGCAGCAAAGACCAAGACCATGCGCGTCGGAAACTCCGGTGTAGGAGCCATCTGGCACCTTGCAGCAGCAGGTCTTGCAAAGACCGCTCAGGTCACCTTCAACCACATCCCGTTTGATGGTGCAGCTCCTGCAATCACCAGCCTGCTCGGCGGCCACATCGATGCGGTCACCGTCAGCTATGCTGAGGTTGCAAGCCAGGTCGATGCAGGGAACCTGAAGGTTCTTGCAGTGCTTGCTCCCGAGCGCATTGCAGCCACCCCGGACATCCCCACCGCCAAGGAACTCGGCTATGATGTGGCCATCGGTACTTGGAGAGGCTTGGGCGTTCCCAAGGCTACCCCCCAGCCGATCGCCGACAAGATCGAGAAGATCTTCACCGAAGCTTCCAAGAGCGATGCGTTCGTGAATTTCATGAACAACAGCAACAACATCATCGACG
>JAAYQY010000317.1 GCA_012519125.1 Spirochaetales bacterium | reverse complement strand
CGCAAGTCGATCTCGATGGGAATCTGAGTGAACCCCAACTCCTTTCGGATATTGTTCTTCAGATACTGGATGTAAATCTGCGGAAAATCCTTGATTCGGTTGACGAACAACAAGAATTTGACCGGGTTCGCGCTGATCTGGGTTCCGTAGTAGACCTTGAAGTGACCACTGCTGCCCCGGGGTGGCTGATAGGCTTCACCCCATTCACGAATCGCATCATTCAGCTTTGCTGTTTCAACACGCTTGTTGAGCTGTTTCCAGACTGACCATACCGTATCGAGCAACTTCCCGATATCTTGGCCTTTGAGTGCACTGATCGAGGTGATCGGGGCAAATGCAAGGATGGGGAAAAGGAAACGCACCCTGTCCTTGATGGCTTCCAGCTCATTGCCGATGCCGGTGAGCAGATCAATCTTATTCAGTACCAGAATGATACCCTTTCCTCGTCTGACGATAAGATTGGCAATTTTCTTATCCTGGTCCGCCAAGCCTTCGACACTGTCAATCATCAGGAGCACCACATCTGCTTCATCGATGGTCTTGATCGCGCGGTTTACCGAGTAGTATTCGACATCTTCATCAACCTTGCTCTTGCGACGGATACCAGCGGTATCAAGGACGGTGAAATTGCTGCCTTTGTAGCTGAACGCACCCATGACAACATCGCGCGTTGTGCCTGCGATATCGCTGACAATGGAGATGTCCTCACCTACCAACAGATTGGCAAGGGTTGACTTGCCGGTGTTCGGCTTCCCCAAGATGGCAAGCTTGACCCGGTCTTCCTGCTCAGGAGCCTCATCGAGGCTGATGAGATCAAGCATACCCAGAAGCGCTTCCTCGAGCTCCTCGATACCCAGACCATGGGCTGCACTGATACCCAGAATCCGCTGATAGCCGTACTCGTAGTACTCCCACAGCAAATCCTCGCGCTTGGGGTCGTCAATCTTATTGACCACCAGAACCAACTTATCAGAGTAAGGACGAAGGAACTCAAGCAGCTCGCGGTCCTCAGCGGTAACCTCGGTGCAATCCATCATGAAAATGACGGCATCACTTTTGGCAAGGAGCCCAAGACTCTTGTCCGCAACCAGGCCGTCAAGCCCCTCACGGTCGACCTTCACACCACCGGAGTCAACCAAGGTGACAGGATGATTGCCCAAGAGCCAACGCTCTGGGATGGGATCGCGGGTGACACCCGGGGTTGGGTCGGTAATGGCTCTTCTCTTGCCGATGAGACGATTGAAAAGGGTGGACTTGCCCACGTTGGGCCGTCCTATGATGGAAATCACCGGGATTTTTGCCTGGGTTTCCGTGTTCTCAGATGGTGGTGAAATGATCGAATCGGTCATGCATCCACTCCCTTATATAGGTGGTAATAGTCAGGTAGGAGTCCATACCAAGCACATGGTCTGCAAGACTCTTCGCCTCCTCGTAGGAGACGGAACGAAGAATCTTTCGGACTTGCAACAGGCTTTGCGACCCCATACTCAGTTCATCCAGCCCCATTCCTGCCAACAGCACGGAACAGAGAGGATCGGAAGCCATTTCCCCACAGAGGCTTACCGGTATCTGGTTCTGGTGGGCCATCTGGATGATCATCCTGATGGACCGGAGCACCCCGGGATGGAATGGCTGGTAAAGGTAGGCAATCTTCTCATTGCCCCGATCCACTGCAATCGTGTATTGGATCAGGTCATTGGTTCCGATGGAGAAGAAGTCAACCTTCTTTGCCAGGATATCTGCACACAAGGCCGCAGACGGCACCTCGATCATGGTCCCTACCTTGATATCGGGATCAAAGGGAATGGACTCTCGCCTGCACTCATCCTTGACATGTTCAAAAAGATGCAGCACCGCATTCAGTTCCTCAACCCCGCTGATCATGGGAAACATGACCTGCAACTTTCCGTAGACACTGGCGCGGAGCAACGCCCTGAGCTGAACGGTAAAGATATCTTTTCGCGAGAGACAGAACCTGACCGCCCTCCAGCCAAGGATCGGATTCTTCTCATCGATACCCAGACCGCTTACCATCTTGTCTCCACCAATATCGATGGTACGGATGGTAACCGGTTTGGGGGCCATGGCCTCGAGGACCTGGCGATAGACAGTGAACTGTCGCTCCTCGGAAGGATTCTCCAAGGATTCCATGAACAGGAATTCGGAACGGAACAACCCGATGCCCGAAGCTCCACAGGCTTTGGCCGCATCCACCTCGCTTGTAGTCTGGATGTTCGCCTTCAGCAACACCGAATGGCCATCGGTGGTATTGGTCGGAAGCTCGACCATCTTGTGCAACTCGACCTCATGCTCCTGCCAAAGGTTGAAGCGTTCGTCGAGCATCTGGGAAACCGTGTGGTCGGGTCTGATGAAAACCTCACCATACGTCCCATCCACAATTACTTCTTCCCCATCGTGTACGGTCTTGGAAGCCCCATTGGTGGCGAGAACCGTAGGGATGTTGAAAGCTCGGACCAGAATGGCTACATGACTGGCCCTTCCCCCACCGTCCAGGCTGATTCCCAGGATGTGGGTTTTGTCCATGGAAAAGAGTTCGGAAGGCATAAGTGCATCGGCAATGAGGACAACGTCCTCATCAAGATGCTCCATTCTCCGTTCACCCTTTCCCTTGATCGCATCGATCAGGTGCAACGAAACATCACGAAAGTCAATCGCACGCTCACGAAGCAGCTCATCATCGGTAGCCTCGAGCAGGTTGACCATATTGGTAGTCACCGAGTCAACTGCCCATTGGGAACATACCAGGTTAGTCCTGATATAGTCTTCGATTTGCTGAATATAGTCTGGGTCTTCAAGCATGAGCATATGGGTTTCCAAAATTTCTCTGGAATCCTTTGCAATGTCCTTGGTATTGTGTTCTTCCAGCAACCGCTTGGCAGAAGCGAGAGCAGTTCTGAATTTCTCCAGCTCCCCCGCCACCCCATCAGAAAGGATATGTTGCTTCTCGGCTTCCATCGAGGCATGATGATGAACCAGAGCCTTTCCCTTCGCCAAACCCTCAGAGGCTGCAATCCCCTTGAATATCCTCATATGTAATGTACTATACGGACTTTATCCTCCCATGTAAAGCTGGAAACCCGACAGGTGTTTTGATAGAATACCAAGATGGAACAAGAAAACCAGCAAGGAAAGCGAAGGGTGAGCAGGACACTATTGGTCCTACTCAGTTGGCTCTTGTTCACGCTGTTGGTTGTGGTATTGGGCTATCCTAAAGTGCGTACGGCACTTGACGAGAGTGGTGTCCTGCTGCTCTTGCAAGATCAGCAATCTGCAAGCGGGCAGGCTTCAAATCTCAGGACCGTGCAAGTAGCCTTTGCCGACTCCCCTTCCTCCTATCAACTGTTCTCCACCAAAGGAGCACGATTGGGCGGAAGTGCCTATCACGACACCTTCGAAGCTCTCTTGAACGGCCCCTCCCTGGAGGCGATCAAGTTGGGAGCAGTCAGCTATATCCATCCCGACACCCGCCTAAGGGGACTCACCCTCTCCAACCGGATTCTTTATGTTGATTTGAGCAAGGAGTATCTGCTCTCTCCTGACCTGAAGCGAGCGTATTCTCAAATCAAAAAGACTGCCTTAGGATTCTCAAGAGTCAAGGATGTAGTGGTATTGGTTGAAGGAGAGAAGATCAACTGACCAGTGTGGAGACCTGTTGGTGAAACTGTATCCTGTCCATGCCTTTCTCGGATTTAAGAAGGGTAAGGAACTCAATATTTCCCTTATGCCCGGTAATCGGGCTTTTCGCTACCGCGTGGATTCCCACCCGATCATCTTCAAGCAAGTCATATACACGGTCCATCACCTCAAGCAACACCTTTCGGTCAGAGACGATGCCATTGAAGTTCTCAAGATTGCGAGGAACCTCGAACTGCGGTTTGACCAACGAGACCAGCGGCCCTTCAGAGCAGAGCGAGAGAATGTGGCTTGCCGCCCCGGCTATTGAGCGGAAGGAAAGGTCACAGACGGCAGCCTGCGGTTGGGGAGAGAGCGACTCAAGGGTCATGATGTTCTGCCTTTCGAGAACCTTCACCCTACTATCGGTCCTAAGTCTCCAGTCAAGCTGGTTGTACCCCACATCGACACTATGCACCAAGGAAGCTCCATGCTTCAGCAGGCAGTCGGTGAATCCTCCGGTAGAAGATCCTGCATCGAGCATTACGAGGCCTGTTACATCCAAGGAGAACGCTTTCAGAGCATGTTCAAGCTTGTACCCACCTCGTGAGACATAGGCATCGAAGGTGAAGGAGAAGGAAGCATCCTTACGAACCCGTTGGCGTGGATCAGGGACCAAGACCCCATCCACGAGTACATTACGACACACGATGAATGCAGTGAGTTGATCCTTGGTATACTCTTCAAACTGTGCCTGCAATGCCTGTAGCAAGGCAACGGTACGGCTAGCCATCAGATCTGGTACAACCTTGAGATCCGCTCGATGGCGAGCGCTTGGCCGGTTGAGGTGTCCAAGGTGACACACACTCCTTGCAAAAGAGGTGCGGTATCGGAGATTTCACTACGCAGGGGCATCTGCGTCAGCTGTTTTGCTATGGAAATCTTTGGATCGGAACCAATGACGCTATCGGAGGGACCGCAAAGACCGAGGTCGGTGATGTACGCTGTCTTGTGGGGCAGCAGCTTCTCATCTGCGGTTTGCACATGGGTATGAGTCCCCACAACCGCACTGACCTTCCCGTCAAGATAGAGACCCAAGGCCTCCTTCTCTTCGGAGTTCTCCGCATGAAAGTCCACCAGGATGAGATTCGTCTGCTTACGCATCCGATTCACCTGTTCCATACCTACCCGAAAAGGGCAGTCGATGCTCGGCATGGACTGCCGTCCCTGCAAGTTGAGCACCCCTACTTTGTAGTTTTTTACATCCACCACTACCGACCCATGGCCTGGGGCCTGCGGGGGATAGTTGGCTGGGCGAAGCAGACGCTTCTCGCTGTCGAGCAAACCCCTGATATCATCCTGCTGCCAGATGTGGTTCCCGCTGGTAATCACAGAGACTCCCAGCGCAAAGAATTGCTCCATCAAGGACGCGTTGAGGCCGAAGCCATTGGCGGCATTCTCGCCGTTGACCACGACCACATCAGCACGATACTCCTTGACGAGCGAGTGCAATCCGAGAAAAAGGGCCCTGCTTCCGGGCTGTCCGCAGACATCCCCCAGCAGCAGGGCAACCAGTGTTTTGGTATCAGACACGAACAACCTACCTAGCGTATTCGACGACCCGCATCTCACGGATGATGGTCACCTTGATTCTGCCCGGATAGCGCAACTCAGCCTCGATGCGGCTGGCGATGCCCTTGGCGATCTCCTTGGCCCCATCGTCGTTGACCTGGTCGTTGTTCACCAGAATCCTCAACTCACGTCCGGCCTGGATGGCATAGGCCTTATCCACTCCGGTAAAGCTTTCAGCAATCTGCTCAAGTGACTCAAGGCGCTTGATGTAGTTGTCCAAGGTCTCACGCCGTGCACCCGGGCGGGCGGCACTGATGGCATCGGCTATCTGGACAATAACCGCTTCAATCGTCTGAGGCTCAGTGTCATTGTGGTGAGCAAGAATGGCATTGACCACTCTCGGATCTTCCCCAAGACGCTTTGCCATATCGGCACCCAGTTCAGCATGGTTGGCATCGCTTTCCGTCTCAATGCCCTTGCCGATGTCATGGAGGAGACCAGATCGCATCGCAAGCTCACTGTTCGCACCAATTTCGCTGGCGATCATACCCGAAAGTATGGCAACTTCCTTGGAGTGACTGAGTACATTCTGCCCATAACTGGTACGGAAATGCAATCTTCCAAGAGCACGGATGGTCTCCGGGCCAACATTGTGGATTCCCAGATCGAAGATAACCTTCTCCCCTTCATCCGCGATGATTCTGCCAATTTCCTTGGTAACTTTGTTCACCACTTCCTCGATGCGTGCAGGGTGAATTCTTCCATCCTGGACCAAGCGTTCGAGGGCGACACGGGCAATTTCCTTTCGTACTGGATCGAAACAAGAGATGACAACCGCTTCAGGCGTGTCATCAATTATGACATCCACACCAGTCAACGTCTCGAGGGTACGGATGTTCCGGCCTTCACGACCGATGATCCTACCCTTCATCTCATCACTGGGCAGACTGACTGAGCTGACCGTCACATCACTGACGACCTCAGTAGCAAGCCTCTGGATGGAGGTCACAACAACATCACGAGCCTTTTTGTCAGCGGAGAGCTGGGCTTCCTGCTCAATCTTGTTGATCATGAGCTGCGCGTCTCTCCTCGCATCGTTCTGCATCGTCTCCATGATGATGGCCTTGGCCTCATCAGCAGACATTGCGGCAATGCGTTCAAGTTCAATAATCAGGCTACCTTCTTTTTCGGCAACCTCAAGTTCCTTTCGGGAAAGACCTGCTTCCCGATCTCCCAATTGCTTTTTGATAGCATCCAATTCAGCCTGCTTGTGCTCGAGATTCTCTTCCTTCTGAAGAAGTCTTCTCTCCAACCTTTGCAGTTCAATCCGTCTTTCTCTAGCCTCTCGTTCCTGCTGTTGTTGTTCTTTCAACAACTGATCCCGAGTCTCAAGCAAGAGCTCTTTGCTCTTTGCTTCCGCTTCCTTTATCGCTTCCTCGTTCAGTCTGATCGCTCTTTGTTCGACCGAGGTAAGCTTAAATTTCGCATACAGCCAACGGCTTAACCAACCTAAGATGATACCAATAAGACAACCAAGGAGGATGTTCAGTATACTGTTCATATACTACCCCCTATTATATTGGTACAATAATACGTACGCTTGTGTGAATTGTCAAGGCTTGATAGCAAATGAAACATGGCTATAAGTACAGTTAGCATGACAATTTGCGAAGATAACCTATACTGTGGGTGCAAAGAAAAACCGCCGTCATTACAACAGCGGCTTCGTCCTTTCGGACAGTTTGTTGGTGAAGAGGCCCTACAAAGGCTTATTTCTCCTCTGTGTCACTCTTCTCAGCCTTCTTGGCTGGCTTGGAGGCTTTCTTTTCGGTCTTTTCGGACTTCTTTTCAGTCTTCGCAGACTTCTTTTCGGTCTTCTCAGCCTTTTTCTCAGCCTTCTTGTCACTCTTGGCAGTCTTCTCAACCAGCTCAAGGATGACCATCTCAGCAGCGTCGCCGAGGCGGTTGCCGGTCTTCAGGATACGGGTATACCCGCCCTTACGCTCGACAAACAAGGGAGCGATCTCTGTGAAGAGCTTTACAGCGATGGCTTCATCGTTGATATCCTTTGCAATCTGACGGCGGTTGGCAACGCTGTCAACCTTTGCACGGGTAATCATCTTCTCTGCCATTTTGCGAACTTCCAGAGCCTTTGCCTTGGTGGTCTCGATCCGCTCATATCTGAACAGTGAGGTCACCATGTTGCGCTTGAGGGCCTTGCGGTGGGCAGAGTTCCTACTAAGCGCATTGAATCCAATCCTATGCTTCATTCTCTTCTTCCTTGTTCCCTGGTACTTTGATTGCAGTTTTCAGAACACTGTAGTCTGTCATCCCAAGGCTGAGATTCCATTCCTTCAGTTTTTCCTTGATTTCTTGGAGGCTCTTCTTGCCGAAGTTCCTCGTCTTTGCAATCTCTTCCTCAGTTTTCTTGGTGAGATCACCGATAGTGCGGATGTTGGCGTTCTTGAGGCAGTTGCTGGAACGAACCGTCAGTTCGAGCTCCTCAACCGAAGTATTGAGAATCTTGCGGACCCTCTCCTCTTCCTCATCCACCTCATCATTGTTGCTGATCAACGTCTCGTCAAAGTTGATGAAGATCTGGAAGTATTCCTTCGCAATCTTCGCTGCCTCTGCGAGCGCATTCTGAGGAACAATGGTGCCATCGGTGTAGATTTCCAATGTAAGCTTGTCGTAGTCACTACGATAGCCGACACGGGTGGGTTCAATCGAATACTTTACGCGGGTAACCGGTGAGAACGTGGCGTCGATGGGAATGGTCCCGATCTCTTCCACATACTTCTCGTTGATTTCAGACGGGACATAGCCCCTACCAAGGTCTATCTGGACTTCCATCTCGATGTTGGCATCATCCATCATCGTGAAGATTACCAGATCCTTGTTGGTGATCTCAACCTGGTCACGCTCGAAGTTTGCACCAGTCACTACGCCCGGTCCCTTGCACTCGATGAGGAGGTTGGTCCCCTCCGAATCCTCGGGCATCCTGATCTGCAGCTTCTTCAGGGCAGCAATGATATCCGCGATATCCTCACGGACACCGGGAAGCTGCTCATACTCGCTGGAGATAAGATGGGGGACACCATCCTCATTGAAGCTGGTGAACTTTACGGCTGTGACGGCATACCCCTGTATCGAAGAGAGAAGCACCCTCCTGAGCGTGTTACCGATTGTGGTTCCAAAGCCTCTCTCAAACGGATAGGCAATGAATTTCCCATAGTTCGGCTCAACTGCGCTGTGTTCGAAGGTTATCCCCTTGGGCTTCTTAAAGCCCTTCAGAAGGTTTTTGCGTGCCATGGTTACTCCTTATCTGG
>JAAYQY010000316.1 GCA_012519125.1 Spirochaetales bacterium | reverse complement strand
TTCCACTCCTTCGACAGATGATAGAAGCCATAGAAAGAGGGGTTTGCGTTGATCTCCAGAATGTACGGACGGTTCTCTGCATCGATGCGGAAATCGACCCGTGCGTAGCCGGTGAGATTGAACAGCTTGAAGCACTCACGGCTCAGACGAACCAGTTCAGCCAGCAAGGGCGCATCTTGCTCATCATGGGTGTACTTTGCCTTGATGTGCTCGTAGCCGTAGGTCTTTTCAGTCCACTTTGCATCATAGGTGATGATTTTTGCCCGCTGTCCGTACTCACAGAACACCCACTCATACGGTGGAAGGATAGTAGGATGTTCACGCTTTCCATAGAGACAGACGGTGAACTCCCGTCCATCGATATACTGTTCTGCAAAGAGGGTGAACCCAAGCTTCTCCTGTTTATCGGCAAGCACGCGTTCTACGTCCTCCCCCCGTACCAGACACGACTCATCCAAGCCCAGCGAGGCATCCTGATTGGTTGCCTTGATCAGGTAGAGTGCTTGGGGATCCTTCGGATCGTAAGGCTTGGGCGTGGGAAGGCCTGACTTCAAAAGCAGGGCTTTGGTCAGCTGTTTGTCTCCCGTTACCAGAAGCGTGGGGAGGCTGCAACCGGTATAGCGGAGCCCAAGGTGTTCCAGAATGCCTGCTCCCAGGTAGGAGAGGCTTTCCTCGTTGGGGGCAGAGTCCAGCAGGTTGAAGATGACGGAAGAAGCATCAAGGCCCTCAAGTGCTTGCAGCGAGAAGGGAAGCAGGCTGACCTCCCACCCTTTTTCCGCAAGGATTTGTCCAATCCATTTGGCTTGGGTAAGGATATCAAGAACATCTTCAGGAGCGTTTTGCGGTATGTGGTTGTGGAGAATGACAACGCTGTTCATGGTGGTCAGCCCATCATTCTCCTCAGCCCTTTTCTTGTCAAGCTGAATGACCTCTCTTTCTACAACTTCATGATGCTTTTGCCATTCTCCTCGATGCTCAAGGAACGGGAGGGGAAATCGGCATGAAGCGTTAGCTTGGTGTTCTCTGTTTCCCAACTGAGGCAGATTGTTGCATCGTCCTCACTTTCTTCCAGGACAAAGCTCCCTGTGAAAGCAGGATGACTGGTTCTCAGTTCCATCAACAGCTTCAAAGCTTGCACAACCGGCCGCTTCTGCTCCTCCTCGATCTCTTCGAGGCTGTAGTAGTGGCGATTGATGTTTCGCCCCTCGCGGGTCTCTTCGAGCAGCTTCAGGTCGTTCCTGCCAGCAAGCATCCCGACGTAGTAGACCTGGGGCGTGCCAGGGCTGAAGAACTGGACTGCACGGGCTACCAGATAGGCGCGGTCATCATCACCAAGGGCGCTGTAATAGGTGCAGTTCACCTGATAGATGTCCAGATTGTTGTAAGCCTCTGAGCTGTAGATGCGTTTTACGTTTGCTCCCCGTTCGTAGAGGTGTTGCTGAGTCTTCTCTATTTCTTCATGAGGAAGCAAGCCGTAGACATCGACCACCCCGATGCCATCATGCGTGTCCAAGGTGGTGTATTGGTTTCTTGGACAGATGGAGAACCAGTTTTTCAGATAGATGGTGGTATTGAAATAGAGGGCATGGAGCATCAGCAGGGGGAGGGCGAAGTCATAGACAGGAAAGCCTTCTTGGGCGAGTTTGAGCTGGATGGAGTAGTGCTCGTGTATCTCTGGAAGGACATCGGCACCAAAGGGGGCGACGATGTCCCTGCACTCAGCGAGCAGCCTGCTTGTTTCGGGTTCCACAAAGAAGCAGTCGGTATCGAGCTTCTTGATGGCATAGGCGAAGGCATCGAGGCGGATGAGCTTGGCACCCCTTGAGGCAAGGTGTTCCAGATTGTGCTTGAGGAAGGCTTTCCCTGCTTCGCTTTGGGTATCCAGATCTATTTGCTCCTCGCTGAAGGTACACCAGAGTTTTTTTGTCGCCCCGTCAGCAAAGGTGACACTGTGATAGGGGTCCTTGTTCTTGCGCTTGTAGATCTTGTCCACTTGTTCGCGTGTCGGCTCACCTGAGAAGAATGCTTCATAGTCGATGAACAGCGCTTTGTTGGAAGAGTACTCTCCCTCCTGCAGGTACTGCTTGAGGTACGGGCTCTTGCTGCTGATGTGGTTGATCATGTAGTCGAAGACAAGATCATAGGCAGAAGCAAGCGCTTGGACATCCTCCCAGGTACCGAAAGCAGGATCTACACTCTCATAGTGAAGCGGAGCGAAGCCCCTGTCCCCTGAGGAGGGGAAGAAGGGAAGCACGTGGATGGAAGCTACAGCTTTTGCGTAGTGGCTGTCCAGCACCTGCTTGAGCTGTTTGATGTTTGTTCCCAAGGAGTCGGGGTAGGTAATCAGTACAATGCCTTGTTTCATGGTAAGGATAGTATCGGGTAAACAGAAGCGGATGGCAATCACCTGGGAATTGGATACCACAAACATAGGTCCAGGTCTTTGTCGCCTCAGGCTGCTTTTTGGGGTATACTCATCAGGTCAAGGAAGGTCTATGAAACAGATAGTAGTAGCTGCCGCTGTCATCATCGAACAGGGGAAAGTGTTCGCAGCACAGAGAAAGAATGTTGGGGAGCTTGCCAAAAAGTGGGAATTCCCCGGTGGAAAGCTTGAAATGGGAGAGTCCGGAGAAGAGGCTATTGTCAGAGAAATCAATGAAGAACTATCGCTTCAGATAGAGGTGCTGGACCACCTGATGACCGTTGAGCATACCTACTCGACATTCCATATCACCATGCACGCCTATCGCTGTGCTCTCGTGTCCGGTGAACTGGCACTCTCCGAACACTTGGACAGCCGATGGCTGGGATCTGGTGAGTTGCAGAGCTTGGACTGGGCAGCTGCTGACCTGCCCATTGTCGAGCGGGTTGCCTCTCTGTTGGAGAAGATATGAACAGCCTGAGTGCTGAATTTTTGCTCAAGAGCCTGAACACAAGCTTCATTGATGACACGCTTGCTTCGTCAGATGCGTATCGTCCCGCCTTGGTGCTGAACAAGCCACCGCATCAGAAGGTGCTTTCAGCTCTTGTCGAGGAGCTGAGAACCTGCACATTCTTTCGGTTTTCCGTTGCATTCATTACCCTGGGGGGCTTGATGCAACTCCATCAGGCGTTTCTCGATGCACAAGAGCGGGGAGTGAAGGGAGAGATTCTCACCTCAGACTACCTCAACTTTACCGAAGCAGATGCCCTGCTTGCCATCAAGGAACAGTATCCGCATATCATCCTGCGCATTGTCGTGGGTGAAGCGTTTCATGCAAAAGGGTATTTCTTCACGCACCAAAACCACTCGACATTTATTGTAGGCAGTGCAAACATCACCGCCAAAGCCCTGGCGGTCAACCGTGAGTGGAATGTTCGCTTCCATGCACTGCACAGCGGTGAGTTCACCCGCAAAATGGAGGAAGAATTCAGCGATGCATGGTCCCAGGGTAGGGAGTTGGATCCTCTCTGGTTGGAACACTATCGCGCCATCCAGAGAGCAACTGCCTGGCAGAGAAACCTCAGTCTTTTCGGCAGTGCAGAGGAGCAGGAGGAGAGTCAGGAAGAGATCATCCCCAACTCGATGCAAAGGGAAGCTTTGCAGGCTCTGGCAGATTTGCGCATGCAGGGAAAGCGCAAAGCACTGCTGATCTCGGCTACCGGCACCGGCAAAACATATCTTTGCGCTTTTGATGTACAAGCAGTGCGCCCGAATCGGTTCCTCTTTATCGTCCATCGGGAGCAGGTTGCCCGTCGATCGATGGAAAGTTTCCAAAAGATACTGGGAACAGGCATCGAGATGGGGATGCTTGGCGCAGGGAACAAGACCGATGCTCCCTTTGTGTTTGCCATGATTCAGACGCTCTCCAAGAACGAGGTGCTTTCCCAGTACCCTTCAGACTATTTTGACTACATCGTGGTCGATGAGGTGCACCATAGTGGTGCCAACTCCTATCGCAAGGTGCTGGACCACTTCACAAGCAATTTCCTGCTTGGTATGACGGCAACTCCCGAACGCAGTGATGGGTTTGATATCTATGAGCTCTTCGACCATACGGTTGCCTATGAGATACGGCTCAAACAGGCTCTTGAGGCAAACTTGCTCGCTCCTTTCCACTACTTTGGAGTGAAGGATCTGACCATCGATGGCAAGACAGTGGAAGATACCTCTGCCTTCTCAACCTTGGTTGCTGATGAGCGGGTACTGAGAATCGGGGAGGTACTGGAACGCTACTCATTGAAGAAAGAGAACCG
Organism: Spirochaetales bacterium; assembly: GCA_012519125.1. Classification (GTDB taxonomy): domain Bacteria; phylum Spirochaetota; class Spirochaetia; order Sphaerochaetales; family Sphaerochaetaceae; genus Sphaerochaeta. The sequence goes on along the minus strand of JAAYQY010000316.1, from coordinate 48 downwards.
TCGAGGCCTGATCTTCTGCAGTCGGGTTGATGAGGCCAATGAGTTGTC
>JAAYQY010000315.1 GCA_012519125.1 Spirochaetales bacterium | reverse complement strand
CCCAACAAGAGAGGCACACACCGTGCCTGTCATAAGAAGAAGGAAAATACATACGAGTGCTATCCGTTTCATGCACACACCCCCTGATCAGCTCTGTTTTTCTTATGATACCATACATCTGTCCAATAGCCGAAAGGAAAGTTTCACAAACTTAAGGTACATTTCATCTCTTTTTCTTGGAAATCTTTGTATTGAATTGTATCTAATTCTCAGTACTTCACTTCTCATAAAGATGTATGAGTCATAGCAATCTGACGAAAATCTCATTTTGTATAAAAGAACTCCTTGTGCTTCACTTCGTTATAAAACCTGTCCCAAAGTTATGTTAATTGAATTATTAACTACTTGACATATCTAATTTTAGGGCTTTTTCTTAGGTTAAGGAATACCTTGAAAGGAGCGAATTATGTACGACCACGGAACAGAGCGGAAGTCAAGACTTCTCACGGTCCTGGTCCTGTTGCTGTTGCTGCTCTTCAACTCCTGCTCATCTACACAACAAGAGGACAACATGGCTTTGATGTACACTCCAACCTACAAGAAGTTGGAGTCGGCGCCGCTTACCCTTCCAACTGAAGTTGCTGGATACTCGCGTGAGTATGAGTTGTTGGGAGTTGAAAATTTTTCAGCAATCATTCATGCGCCTACCCAGGGATTCCAGCTTGGTGAAGCAGGAATATTTCCACAAGAGGATGACAATCCTTGGGTCATCGGGAAGAGCGATGGTACACAGAAATATCGACCGTACTATCGCACCAATCCGAACCTCATACCACTGACCTCGGGTGGTAGATATGAGGTAAGTTTCCGTTACAAAGTACTCGAAACTCCCGATGAAGGCTTTGAGACCATCTTCTTTTCCAACACCGGAGCCCAGCACAACAATTGGGTAGAACAATCGATATTCATTACGGACCCTGCCGGATCGGAGGGTGTTGCCACGATGCAGGCACAGCTGAAACAGTATCATGACTACGAGTTGGTGATGAATGTGGTCAGCAAGGGATCCATTGCTGTTACGGATATCACCATCAAAGACTTGAAGAACAATGTAGTGGTGGCTTATGAGGATTGCAAGAAGTACCAGCATACCCATTCACTGATGCTCCGGGGTGATGGCGACTTCACCATCAGGCAGAGTACCATCGCTGGTGGGGCTATGAGCATTGTCACCACCGGATGGACGAAGCTGTGGACCAACTCAGCGCTGGTCACACTTCCCAAAGATACCATCATCGTGCTGGAATTTGATTACAAGGTATTGAAGAATCCCAAGAACCTCGACCAGTTGGGTTGGGTGCGTATCTACAGCGGAACCAACACCAAACTTGACAGAGGAGCCATGGCCATACCGGCCTATCAAGTCACAGAAGGCCACTATACAGGCGCAGTAAAGACGGGTACCGAGGATGACATCTATATCCTTGAGGCAAATTTCTCCGGTGACGTATCTGTTGAACGGACAAACTTCAGGGTCTCCAGGCAAATCACCGTACCCCAATCCATCGAGGACAGCCCTGCCCAGAAACTGAAGGATGCTCCCTACCCAAGGCTTGGCAACTTTTTCACTTCCATGGCTGAGTGGGTAGCCCGTGATGGCAGCGGATCGGCACAAGGGGATACGCCTTGGATGTCATTTGACGAGCTGGAACGCAGACTTGCACTCAGCGATGTGGTGGTAGGAATGCATGCGATGTACTCGACCAACGATCCGGCTGCTTCCCTGCGGCTGAGAGCTTTGAACCCGAACATTGTATTGCTTCCTGCTTTTGAGACGCATGTAACATCACGTGATGGCAGCCTTCCACAGCCTCAGCTTCATCAGCTGAGCAATGCAGAACAGGCGTTTATCGCCGGCATAGGCAAGGATTGGTATCTTACCAATGCAAAGGGTGAGGTCATCAACGCACAGGATGGTTGGTCTTCCATTCCCATGAATGTCTCTGCTTTCTGCCCCTACAATGAGAAAGGTGAACGGTATCTTGATTATTGGAAAAGATCTGCGGTTGACCTCCACCTTGCTGATGGCAGCTGGGATGGCCTCATGTTGAACGACCTGCTTACACGCGGAAGTAATTTGATCCCTGGGATATCCACCAAGAGAAAAGTTGATGCCGACTACAACCTGAATAAGGTCAAGGACGAAACACCTTTGTGGATCACCGAGATGAGTACAGCAGCTTCCCTGACCATGCTGCGCAGCTTGCGGGAAAAGGTGGGTAATGACGAGCTTCTGATATCTCACCAATACCTTGATTCAGTAATCGCCCCCTTGGTAAACGGAGCTTTCTTGATTTCCTTCAACTGGAGTTGGTACGAGCAGCAGGATCCTGAGAAATTCCTTGAGACCCAGTGGAGCGGCTTCCTCAGCGACTATCAGCAGATGAGAAAGCTCTATCGGGATCCTTCTTTCATGGTCCTCCAGGGCACAGCGCAATTCCCGGAGGAAGTGCCTGAGAACAAGCGGGAAGCAGATGAGGTGGACATTGAACTCAACCGCCTTGCCTTCGCCACTGCATTGCTCACCGATGGATTCTATGAGTACGATCTGGTCGACGGCCGCAGTGCACCCGTCTTCTTCGATGAGATGCTTGTTGATAAGCAAGGCATCAGCACCGATTCGATTGAAGGAAAGGGATACCTAGGGATGCCTTTGGGTGAAGCAGAGCACCTGGTCACGAACCAGACCGAAGTATTCTCACTGGCCAAACCGGTGTTGCTCGGAGACAAAGGAACCAAGAGCAAAAAGATTGCTACAGTCCGTAACAAGGATGGTGAGAGCAAACAGTTCCTGCTCGAGTTTGACTGGAGAAACCTCAGTACACATACAAGCCAAGCAAGCATCGGCCTAAGCTCAAACAATATGTGGAAAGGATACTACCTTATGCCATCCCAGGTGAAAGGATCCAGCGGTCATGCATCCATTTTCATTACGGTGGAGAAGAACAAGGATCTGATCACCACGTTGTATGTGGGTCGCAAGGGGGCTTTGGAGTTATCCAATTTCAAGATAGACCAAGTCGATGCAGGCGTCTTCAGACGTGACTTTGAGCATGGTATCGTCTTGGTGAACGCGACCAATGAAGAAAAGACGATCAGTCTCAGCGACATCAAGGGACGGTTGGGTCGATCCAACCTCAGGCGCATCAAGGGTCAGCTCGACCCGGCTACCAACAGTGGAAGGCCGGTATCGGAGGCTGTCACCCTCAAGGCGCATGATGCTCTGATTCTGCTCGCCGATTGACAAGCTTCTCGGGGCGGGATGTCCCGCCCCGTGAACTCTTTGTAGGACCCAAAAGGCCGAAAGACACCATGGACAACCACGATTGACCATCTTACACTACAACCAAGGATAAGGAGATTGTTGTGCAAGAGACAGAGAGCTATGCAACCTATTGGCAAAGATGCAGTGCGTATCTTCTTGACAATCTCATCACGGCCTTGCTGCTCTCCCCGCTATTCGCCTGGTATCTGAACGGGCTGTTCGGAGAGAGAAGCGGCATTTTTTTGCTTGGCTACAGCATACCGGTACTCTTGGTGATGCTGCTGGTCCGCCTCTTCTACCTCACCCTACTGTGGACCAAAGACAGGGGTACCATCGGGTGCAGGCTCATGGGTATCAACATCACAACCGAAGTTGGTATGCCTCTTCGTTTCCCCCGCGCCTTGCTTCGTTACCTGGGCCTCTTGGTCTGTACGATGCTGTTCGGCCTGGGAAGCCTGCTTCTCCTCTTTTCACGGAAGAAGCAGATGCTGCAGGACTCTATGGCCAACACCGTGGTG
>JAAYQY010000314.1 GCA_012519125.1 Spirochaetales bacterium | reverse complement strand
GCTGCTTGGGCTGTGTTCTGGCTGATGCCGGTTGTGTTTGGTCAAGTAAAAACGGATAAAAAGATAGTGAGAATTCCCTATTATGGTTTTCATCAGAACAGGTCTCAATTCTCTTGATCTATTTTGGCTCCTTCTCTCTGTAATTCTTTACCACTTGGTCTCTCATAAGGGAATTTTCGAGTCTCCAGTCTTTTGAACCGGTATCGATGAGATGACCGTAATGCACCAGCCTGTCAATGATTGCGGTAGCCAGCTGCTCGTCGGTCATCAGCTTTCCCCATTCGCTGAAGGGTAGATTGGTAGTGACTATCAGTGCCTTTGTTTCATAACTGTCTGCTATCACCCTGAACAGAAGCTGTGCATCCTCCCGGCTAATCTGGCAATATCCCCATTCATCAATGATGAGAAGATCAAGTTTCTTCAGCTCAAGCAGCGTCCTTTCCAGGAATCCTTCCGAACGCGCCTTTTCCAAGCGTGCAATCAGCTGGCTCATGGTCATGAACTTCACCTTATACCCTTGGTTGCACGCCATGATGCCCAATGCGACTGAGAACATTGTCTTCCCACTGCCACAAATGCCATAGAATATCAGGGTACGCTTTTGGGTGATGAAGTTGAGCGACAACACATCATCCTTGCTCATCAGGGCGGGAAAGCGGGTATGGGAAAAATCATAGTCATCGATGCTCTTGATGTTCGGGAAGCCCGCATGCTGCACCATCCTGGACTTGCGGGTTTCCGCCCGTCGTTGCAGCTCTCTTCCGAGGAGCTTGTCCAAGTACTCCAATTGCTTCGGGGTCCCGGTCTCAATCGCATCTCGAATCCCTTCCTGGGAGAAGAAGAACTGTCTCAACTGGGTTGAAAGAGATGCTGTGAGCAATCCCTGTTTCTTCTGGGTCGCAATCATGATGCAGCACCCCCGGACTTGTTGAGCAGTGCATCATAGGCACCGAGATTGACGTTGGTGGCATTGTCACTCGCCTCAAGGGGGAAGGATGCCATCCGGTTGCACAGTACGACCAAGTCATCCCTGGAAGGGATCTTGCCATCCTTGCACAACCTGTTTGCCGCCACGGAAGCAACTCCGAATCCAAAGCGTTCAGCGCATTCGTTGAGCATGTACAGCCCCCTCCTGCGACCGGCGTTGTCAATCTCATCAAGATATTGCTTGAAACCCCCGTCCTCCATCACATCCCTGACAGGGCTGTTCATCCATGCATTGGGCTTGTGGATGCTCGATGAAAGCATTGCCTCGATGTCGTACACAGTGGAAGGCTCCTTGCCATAGGCTCGGGGAAAAGTCTTGATGAACACGCCATTACTGGTGTAGACGGAAATCTCCCAGGCGCCCTTGGAGACCAGCACCGTCTCATTGGTTCGTCCCGAACCAAGCACATAGGTATGGCCGGACTCCAAGGTCAGAGATCCTGTCCCATTCGTCCCCAGAGACTCGATTTTCGCAACATGAAAGGCCTTTGCAGGCAGAGGGCCCAAGGCTTTCCTGTCCTGAACGAACAGCTCCTTGAATGTGGCCCCCTTCTCGTAATGCTGCTCGTCTGCACGGAATGCGAAGGACTTTGGAATCATCACTTCCTTGTTGAATTGCTGAATGGGATAGGACAGCTGCATCGGCGGGACCAGCAGATTTCGCCGAAGCGCGCCGACCTTGTTCTCAACATTGCCCTTCTCCCAGCCTGAACGGATGTTCGCGAACCGGGCGATGAAATTGTGGTGAAGCCTGAATCTGGTGAAAAGCTCCGACTGCTGTATGATGTTTGCATACCGCTTTGCTATTCCGGTTGCGTTGTCGAAGAGAATGCTGTAGGGAACCCCGCCCAGATAGGTGAAGAAGTCCTGTAGGCCTTGGCATACACATTCTCCGTTCTCCCCGGGAAGGATCTCATAGAGTGCCGTATTGCTGAAGGGAAAAGACATCACCAGATAATGCTTGCGCACATAGCTGCCGTCGGTGTCGATGAAATCGGCCTGCCCGAAATCAGCTTGGGCTTCCCCCGGATGCCAGACCAGCTTCAGGGTACCGGGCCCATTGTTGCGTCTTCTCTCGTTTCTCCATGATTTCATGTATATGCGGACCAGGATGTAGGAGTGTTCTAGTTCCTTCGCCCCGCATTCCTCTACCAAATACTCATGCATCCTCTTGGCAGTGAAACGCTGCTTGTGGAAATACTCACTCTGCTTCTCCAGCAGGCCGTCGATGATGGGCTTGTACGGATCCAGTTTGCTCGGCCTGGTCTCTTTCGCATACTGTTCGGGATCCTTGCTGAAATCCTCCTGCTGGATGTACTTGCTGATGGTTTTCCGGTCAAGATCGGTAACTTCCCTGATCTCAGCTATGGTACTTCCTTCTCTCCACATGTTCTTGATATTCTCTATCTGGGACATTTTCAACATACTCCGGTTGATCTCCTTGTCGTTTTGGCTGACAAGAAGGTAGATTCGATGGGACGACTGTTGCAAGTGTCCCTTTCATCATCACAACCAGAATAGGGAAAAGGTCACTACCATCTTAGGTATTTACACGGTACCATACACATGCGCCGCTTGTTCGGGTCGATGATGGGCATCCTGCCGTTTCCGATGATGAAGTCCTTGATGGGCTTTGCAT
>JAAYQY010000313.1 GCA_012519125.1 Spirochaetales bacterium | reverse complement strand
GCCTGCAAAGCGTTGACGATGAGGTTGAGGAAGAGCTGCTGGAGCTCCCCTTCGTTCGCCTCGATGGTGGGCAGGGCATGGTAGTTGCGCTCCACACGGATATTCTGTGAGTCGACGCCACGCAGTGCCAGGCGGAGGGAGAACTCCAGGACCCTCACCAGCTCCACCTGTTCTATGTGCTTCACCTCTTCCTTGCGACTGTAAATGGAAAGCTCCTTGATGACATCGCTTGCCGTCTTTGAGTACGAGAGGATGTCCTGTATATACTCATGATGAGGGTTTGCCTCTTCCAATTCACTGAGCATGATCTCTGCTGTTCCCACAATGCCAGCCAAGGGATTGTTCAGTTCATGGGCGATACCGGCGGCCAGGGTTCCGATTCCTGCCATCTTTTCGGTTCGCACCAGCTCTTCCTGCATGTGTTTCTGCTCGGTGATGTCGTTGATGATTTCGATGAAGACGCTCTTGCTCTTGTCTGCGGAGCGCACTGAGTGGAACTGGAAGGAGTAGACCTTATCATCCACATCCGCCTCATTCTCTTGGAGAACCCCGGTATGGAGGCAATCCAAACCCTGACAGAAGGTACAAGGCCGGTTACGGTCGAAGAAGGAGCGGTAGCACTTGCTGCCGATCAAGAGCTCACGCGGTTCACCGAAGAACGAGACTGCCGCCGTATTCGCTTCCTGGATGGTATAGTCGATGTCGATCAAGCATACCGGAGAGGCTATTCCATTGAAGATGGCTTCAAGCTTGTTCTTGCTCATGGTCAACTCATCGCCCTGGATGCGAAGTTGCTCAAAGGAAAGAGCATTCTCCAAGGAGAGGCTGCTCTGGGCAGCAAGAATCTCAAGAGCATCACGCTCGATCTCGCTGATGAGGGCCTTGCCATCCCCGTAGCCGATGACGATGTAACCTGCTACCTGCCTGCGGATCACCAATGGGATGATTACGTCACTGGAAGGAAGGAAGGCACTGGCTGAAAGGCGCGGTTCATCAGGGTTTACATGAATGATGGCTGAAACATTCTCCTTCTTGCACTGCTCTAGACGTGCTTCCACCTCCGCTGAGAAAGCAAACGGGATTTCCTCCCCCACCCTGATCTCGGTGGGGCAGTTGTTGTTGGCTACCAAGAAGTAGTTGTCTGGTTCCTCGATACCTCTGGCAATGAAGACAACCCAGTTGGTTTTCAAACCCGCACTCAGGTTCTTCACCACCTCTTGGCCAAGCTCGTGGAGGTTGACGATGGTCGTCAACCGCTTGCTGAGGTTTCTGATGGTTGTCTGATAGGGGTGTCGCTTGGGAATGATGATTGCATCAACGATGTAGCTGATGAGATTGCGCAGGGGATGAATGATGAGGACGGTGATGATACCCAGAATCAAGGAGAGCTGGAAGAGGTTGCCCGGTGCAAAGGAGGGGTTGAAGAACCGGATAAGGTTGATGATCAGAAAGTAGGTGACTGAGGCGGCGAAGGCCAGAATGGTCGAGTACATGATGGAAAGACCGAGGCGACTGTAGTTGATCAGCTTGTACTTGTAAATCGTGTAGAAAAGCAGTACCGCGTTGATGGTGGCCGAAAAGATATCGATGGGATAGCGGCCAAGTTCAGGAAAGACATTCAAAAAGATGCCCACCAGCATGATCAGCACACCGATCAATGGCAAGATGAGGTTCTTCTGAACCCCCTCCTTGCTGCGCCGCTTGGTCCCAAAAAACAACATGACCAGAGTAAAGATAAGATAGACATAGCTCATGGAGTAGGCAGAGACGGCTCCAGGGGCAAGCTGGTAGTAAAAAATCAGATCATCGGTGAAGCCAACCTCATTTACGATGTTGCCGGTGAAGTTGAGGTACATCAAGGGAATGATGAGCAAGTAGCTGAGTTTGATCACCACCTTGATGGGTTTGCGCTGCAATTCCAGGATGTCCACGACAAAACTGCAGAGAGCGTAGGGTACGGAAAGCAAGCCTATGAGCATGATCCGATTCCAGAAAAGTGGGGTCAGAATCGAGCTGTTGAGGTGCATCATCAGCGATCCGAAGCTCCAAATGGAGACAAAAATCATGTAAAGCTGGAAGGACCAATAGAATCGGTCTTTGCGGTATTGGAGGAATCCAAAGATGACAAATGAGACGTACAAGACAAAAGCAACGGCCGGAATGATGGTCGAGACATCAATAATCATGAGGATTCCTCTTTTTTTCTTTCAAATGAATAAAATTTGTATTAGTATAGAGCCACTTTATGAACTTAATCAAACTCTTTTTCTTGGGAGTGAGCGGGTATTTTCTTGCTGCTCTCTACGATATTGCTCTCCTGTATAAGCGAACAGCACTCAGTCGGGTCTTGTACGTTGGGTTTTTTGTCACGGCAATCCCCTTCGTCCTGTTGTTCAGCCAGTATGGGTCCCCGCACAGCGCGTGGCTGAAAAGCATCCTCATCCTGTTGATGATCGGTTCGGCACTCTTGCTCGCCTATTCGGTTTTGCTCGAATTTCTGCTGCGCAACAAAACCCCTGGATCACTCTATACCCAAGGCACATACCGCATCTGCCGTCACCCAGGCTTTCACTGGCATTTCTTTTTCAGCTTGTGTGCTGCACTCTATTTCTGGTATGCTCCGATTACCTTGGTTGTGGCTGGATTTGTGCTGAGCAACTTCCTTTTGGTACTCTGGGAGGACAAGCTATTGTTCCCCAAACTATTCCCCACCTATGGGGAGTATAAAAAAACCACCCCTTTTCTGAATCCCTTCCAGGGCAGATGATACGGAGATGCTCGAGATGACTAGACATATTGTAACAACCGATGACGATCCTGCAATCCGAAAAATCCTTCAGATCATGCTGAGAAAAGAGGGCTATGAGGTGACTGCCTGTGAAAACGGACATGAACTTCTGGCCCTTCTTCGTACCAAGGCGGAAACAGTGGACCTGTTGCTGCTGGATATCAAGATGCCGGGCTTCACCGGCTTTGAGCTGTTGGATATGCTGCGACTCAGTTATCCCCACCTACCGGTGATCATGCTCACTGCCTTCAACGACCTGGATACCGGCATGAAGGCGATCAGACTTGGGGCTACCGACTATCTTTCCAAGCCGGTGCATCGGGAAACACTGCTCTCATGTGTGAAGCGAGTACTGGATAAGGCACAGGAACAGAAGCTCATGCTGTTGGAGAACCAGAGAACGCAGGAACAACAACATCAGTTGGAAGTGGAGTTGAAACAGACCCTTGCAACCCTGCAAAGTACGACCATGGCTACCTTGGAAGCCTTCAGTGAAACCATTGAACAAAAAGACTCCTACACCAAGGGACATTGCAACCGTGTACGTACGCTTGCCGTTGCCTTGGGCAAGGCTGTAGGGCTGGGCAAGGAGGCTTTGTCGGTGGTGGAAGGGGGCTCGCTCTTGCATGATATCGGCAAGATCAGCGTCCCTGAGGAAATCCTGAACAAAGACAGCACGCTCACCGAAGACGAGTATGAGGTAATCAAAAGACACCCTGCCGCAGGAGAGCGCATTGTCAGCCACCTTCCCCAATTCCAACCCTATGTCCCGATCATACGAAACCACCACGAGCGGATCGATGGCCTTGGCTATCCAGACGGCCTGAGGGGTGAGCAGATTCCCTTGGAGGTGAGGATCGTCAGCCTTGCCGACGCCTTCGACGCCATGACCAGCAGCCGTGCTTATCGGGAGGCGCTTCCCACCGAGATTGCCATCGAGGAGCTTAAGTTTTTCTCAGGTACGCAGTTCGATGCCGATTTGGTGAACTTTTTCATCGAGAAAGAACTCTACCTGCTCTGACCAGCTCTGTACAAACAAGGCAATGCGGGCAACACTGCAAAAGGAGGTGCGTATGCATGAGCCTTGGTATGTGCAGTTGTTCAAAAATTACGCCCATTCGTATGAGAAAGAGCCGTTCACGCAAGGGGCGGTAGGTGAATGCGATTTCCTTGAACAGGAATTTGGCTTTGACAAGAGTCTTTCCATCCTTGACGTAGGGTGTGGAACGGGTAGGCACGCCATCGAGCTCACCAAGCGTGGGTACAAGGTCACCGGCATCGACCTCTCTGAAAACCAGTTGAGCCTGGCACGAAAAAATGCAGCGGATGAAGCACTGTCCATCCCATTTCTCCAAGCCGATGCACGCAACCTTCCCTTCCGTGCAGCATTCGATGCCGCAATCATGCTCTGTGAAGGAGGCTTTTGCCTCATGGAGACAGACGAGGAGAATGCTGCCATCCTCCAGTCCATAGCAAGCGCACTGAAAGATGAGGCTATTCTGATCTTCACCACCTTAAACGGTCTCTTTCCCCTCTCCCAAAACCTGAATGACTTCTATGCAAACGCCAAGACAGAAGAAGGTTCTACGTGTACCAGCACAGGCTTTGACCTCTATACACTGCGTGACCACAATACCACCACCTTCACCGATGATGATGGGCAGGAGCATACCATCACATCAAGCGAGCGATACTACCTACCGACCGAGCTAAGAACCCTGCTGACCGGGCTTGGATTCACCAGGGTCGAGTTCTTTGGAGCCCATCTCGGGGCGTTCAGCAGAAAGGACCCTCTCTCCCAGACCGATTTTGAGATGCTTGTGGTTGCTAAAAAAGAGCTCTCTTCATTTACCCTTGCCACTCTTTACACCCAAGCGTGCAAAGCTCCCCTCTCCCAGGCCTACAAGCTGATCATGAAAACCCTCACCCTTTGTGGCAAGGAGATGCAGAAGCAACTTCCAAACTCCGAAGTGAGCGCCCTCTACCCCGGCTACCTCGATATGAGCTACATCGCGATCGTCCCTCCGAGCCTGAAGAGACGGCAGCTGAAGCTTGCCCTGGTCTATGTACATGAGAAGGG
>JAAYQY010000312.1 GCA_012519125.1 Spirochaetales bacterium | reverse complement strand
GGATACTACCTGACCAACCAAGCGCTCAACCGGGGCTTGGGCTTCACTGCCGTAGCCTGTTTCAATGACATGCTCGCCATGGGAGTACTCAAGAGCCTGTATGAGAACAATCTCTCCGTCCCGCATGACATTGAGGTGTTCGGCTACGACAACCTCTATATGAGTCAGTTCATGCAGCCCAGCCTCAGTACGGTCGATGTACCGAAATACCGGCTTGGGTATGTAGCGATGGAGACCCTGCTGTCCCACATCCAGGACCCAGATCTGGAGTATTGCACCAAGGATTTCCCCACGAGATTGGTCTTTCGGGAAACATCTCGTTAGGAATAACCCATTACCTTGTGTTCCAATAAGGAGGTTCACATGAAAAAGCAGATTCTTTTGGTAGCGTTGGCAGCCATCTTGGCATCCGGCATGCTCTTCGCACAAGCCGCCCCGGAAACAAAAGCGGAAGGACCGATCGAGATCACCTTCTGGTCGCTTTTCACCGGCGGAGACGGCGAGTTCTTTGATGCAATGGTCAAAGAGTTCAACGCTTCACAGAGTGAGATCGTCATGAAGAATGACATGGTGAAGTTTGACAACTACTACACCAAGCTCACTACCGCACTCGCTGCAAAGACCGCTCCGGATGTGGTCGTCGTCCATCAGGGAAACCTGTTGAACTACGTTCCCAGCGGTTCTCTTCTGGCGCTCGACTCCTATGTTGATGCCACAACCCTTGCTGACTTCCAGCAGGCTCCGCTCGATGCATGCCGCTTCGATGGCAAGCTCTTCTCCCTGCCGTTTGATGTCCATCCGATCGTGATGTACTACAACAAGGACCTGATGGCAAAAGCCGGCATCACCAAGGTGCCCCAGAGTGCCCAGGAGTTCATCGAAGCATCGCAGAAAGTGAAGCAGGCTACCGGCAAGTGGGGCACGGCCATCGACAACACCACCGGTGTGTACAAGGCCTACACCCTGGCCCGCCTCTTCATGTCAATGATCGCACAGCAGGGCGGCTCGCTTCTGAATGCCGATGCCACTGCTCCCGCCTTCAACAATGCTTACGGTGAAGCAGCCCTGAAGTGGTTGCAGGATCTGGTGCATGTCTACAAGGTGAACCCCACCGAACTGGACTACGATGCAGCCATGAACACCTTCAAGCTTGGGGAAGCAGCCTTCTACTTCAACGGAGTCTGGGCAACCGGCACCCTGGAGCAGACAGCTGGATTGAATTTCGGTGCTGCACCGCTTCCGGCCATCATGGGTGGAGAGGCCGCATGGGCTGGCTCGCACACCTTGGCCATTCCCGTTCAGAAGAACCAGGATCCCAAGCGGGTTGAGGCAGCGATGACCTTCATCAACTGGATGACCTCCCATGGTGAGATGTGGGCGAAAGCCGGACACATCCCCACCCGCAAGAGTGTTGCCCAGAAGAGCGAAATGAAGGCACTTCCCTACCGTGCGGACTATGCAGCGGCAGCAGCCTTCGCCCTTCCGACCCCGCGCACCGCAGCCTGGGAAGAGATCTACGGAACCTTGAGCGACAAGCTTGAGTTCGCAGTGACCAAGAACCAGAATCCGAAGGCAGCTCTTGCCGATATGGAACAAACGGTGAAGAATATCATTGCATCGTACTAAGCGTTTTTCCTTCTCCCCCCTCGTATGAGGGGGGAATCTCTCGATGGAGGGCCCTCCTATGATACCTGGAAACAAGGACACCCGTGACGGAATCATCTTTTCCCTTCCGTTTCTGGTGGTTTACCTCGCCTTCATGATCTATCCACTGCTGTCGGGGCTCTACATCAGCTTCTTCAAGTGGGACATCCTTTCCACAGCCTCTTTTGTCGGGCTGGACAACTATCGCACCCTCTTCTCCGACGAGAAGTTCTACTCCTCACTCTGGCACACCCTGCAGTTTGTGCTCATGACCACCCCGACGCTCTTGGTTGCCGGTTTTCTCATGGCCTTGGCCATCACCGGCAGCTCCCCCTGGAAGGGACTCATGGAGAACGTCTTCTTCTTTCCCTACATCTTTTCCATGACGGTGGTCAGTACCCTGTGGGCGTGGCTGATGCAGAAGGACTGGGGTATCTTCAACCAGGTCCTG
>JAAYQY010000311.1 GCA_012519125.1 Spirochaetales bacterium | reverse complement strand
AGGGTAATTGGCCTTGAGGAAGGCTGTTTGGTAGGCAACCACCGAGTAGGCGACTGCATGGCTCTTGTTGAAGCCGTAGCCGGCGAAAGGTTCAAGCATCTCAAAGATTTCTGCGGCATGCTGCTCGCTGCGACCCAAAGCCTTTGCCCCGGCAATGAACTTCACCTTCTCCTTTTCCAATGCGGCTACTTTCTTCTTGCCCATGATACGCCTGAGGATGTCTGCACTGCCCAGCGAGTAACCGGCGATGATCTGGGCTACCTTCATGACCTGTTCCTGGTAGACAATGACGCCGTAGGTGGTTTTCAGCTCTTCCTCAAGCTCAGGGTTTGCATAGGTGATGGGCTGTTTGCCCAGCTTGCAGTTGATGAATTGGGGAATGTAGGCCATCGGGCCGGGACGGTAGAGGGCATTGAGGGCTACCAGGTCCTCAATGTTCGACGGCTTTGCTTCCTTGAGGATGTTCTGCATTCCCTGGCTTTCAAACTGGAAAACAGCGGTGCTTTCTCCTCTGCAAAGCATGGAAAAGGTCTTGGGGTCCTCCTCGTCAATTACCGCAGCGTTGAATGAGGGGTCTTTCTTGTGGATAAGGTCCTCGGTGTGCTTGATGAGGGTCAGCGTTTTCAGACCCAGAAAGTCCATCTTCACCAACCCACACTCCTCAATGAGGTCCATGGTATATTGGGTGGAGATGGCACCGGTTTTGGCATCACGGTACAGCGGGACGTATTTGACCAGCTGCTCCTTGCCGATGACAACCCCGGCAGCATGGGTGGATGTGTGTCGGTTCAAGCCCTCCAAACGGCGTGCTGCATCAAAGAGCTCTGCGTAAATGCCGCCGCGGTCTTCCAACTCTCCGAGTTCCTTGTTCTGCTCGAACGCCTTGGTGAGCGTCATCTTCGGATCATCGGGAATGAGTTTGCAGATGTTGTTCGACTCGTCGAAGGGGATGTCCAGTACGCGTGCCACATCCTTGACCACGGCCTTGGCCTTCAGGGTCCCGAAGGTGGCTATCTGGGCCACCCGTTCGGTGCCGTAGTGGTCGGTCACGTAGTTGATGACTTCCTGCCTCCGTTCGAAACAGAAGTCGATGTCGAAGTCAGGCATGCTTACCCGTTCCGGGTTGAGGAATCGTTCGAAGAGGAGGTTGAACTTGATGGGATCGACGTCAGTGATCTCGATGGAGTAGGCTACCAGCGATCCAGCACCGGAGCCGCGGCCGGGACCTACGGGGATTTCGTGGTGCTTGGCCCACTGGATGTAGTCCATGACGATGAGAAAGTAGCCTTCGAACTTCATCTTGATGATGACATCAAGCTCGTAGTCCAAGCGTTTCTGAAGTTCTTCAGTGATGACGGCGTACCGTTTTCTCAACCCTTCGTTGGAGAGATGGCGCAGGTAATCGGCAGGGTCGGAGAAGCCGTCCGGTACTTGGAAATCCGGTAAAAGTGGTCCGGGGAAGTGAATTTCAAGATTGCATCGCTCGGCGATGCGATTGGTATTCTCCAACGCTTCGGGACACCAGGAGAAGAGACTGTACATCTCATCCTGGGTTTTCATGTAAAACTCATGGTTGGGAAAACGCATGCGGTCTGGGTCGTTCTTCTTGGAGTTGGTGCCGACACACAGCAAGAGGTCCTGGGCGTTTGCATCGTCTTTATCTATATAGTGGATGTCATTGGTGCAGACCAAGGGGATGCCGGTCTCATCGCTGAGTTGCTTGAGCAGGGGGTTGGTCCGCTTCTGCTCGGCAAGGTTGTGGTCCTGCAACTCGAGAAAGTAACGGCCATCATCGAAAACCGAAGAGAACCAGAGGGCACGCTCCTTGGCCAGGTCGTACTGATTGTTCAATAGGTGCTGAAGAATCTCACCCCCAAGGCAGGCAGAGAGGCAGATAAGGCCCTCGTTGTACTGCTTCAAGAGCTCATCATCGATGCGTGGTTTGAAGTAGAAGCCTTCGGTGTAGGAGAGCGAGTTGAGCTCCATCAGGTTGTGGTAGCCCTGCTCATTCATTGCCAGAAGGATGAGATGGTACTGACTTGTCCTCTTGCCCCCTGCTGCGGGCCGTT
>JAAYQY010000310.1 GCA_012519125.1 Spirochaetales bacterium | reverse complement strand
CTGAATGAAAACCATTGTGTTGCTATTCCCCATTCTACACTTCATGGGAAATTGGGGAATTCAGATTCACTTACCAAGCAACCAATCCGCCACATCAATTACACGTACACCATCTATCTCATACTCCGGCTGATAGGTTCGCGCAAGCAGAATTTTCGGATAATTATCTCTGATTTGCCTGAGAGGTGATAGTTCACGTTCAAGAGTCGATGGTTCAGAGATATCATAAGCAACCTGGATGTAGTTTGTCTTCCCGTTACGGATTGTCACAAAATCAACTTCTTTCTTATAGAGAACCCCTACATAGGTCTCAAATCCTCTGCGAAGCAACTCTATAGCAACAATGTTTTCCAAAACATGCCCGTAGTCCATATTCTTGATTCCAAGACGTGCATATCTGAAGCTTTGGTCAGATAGATAATACTTGTCATCTGACCTCAGATACTTTTTCCCTCTGATGTCATAGCGTCTGATTTTGTAGAATGCTAAAGAATTGCAGAGATAATCGATGTATTTGCCGATAGTTTTATGATCTGCCTTTGTCCTGTTTGATTCCAACGTATCAGTGATTGAACGAACTGAGGTGATACTGCCGACATTGTCCATCAAATAGTCGATTAGCTTATCAAGAAGCTGAACATTTCTGATTTTCTGTTTTCTGACTATATCGCGTACAATCAGGGCCTTAAGCACTTCATCATTAATGTACTTATACTTCTGTTCAGGAGCTCGATAAAGGTAGGAACCTGCCATTCCACCTTCTGTCAGGTATTGTGTCAAACCTGTATAGGGATTCTCAATAGCGTAGTACGTCGAGTATTCCCTGAAGGAAAATGGGAAAACATCAATTCTATATGTTCTTCCTACGAAGATAGTCGCCAAATCACTGCTTTGCAGAAATGCATTTGAGCCAGTCACATAGATATCATACTTTTCCCTTGCATGTAGACTATTGATGGCTTTCTCAAAACCTTTGCACATTTGGATTTCATCAATCAATACAAAATTGTCGCAAGGCTCCTGATAGTGGTCTTCAACATACGCTTCAAGTCGATGGTATTCCTGCAGATCCTCAAAATCCGTTAGGTTGAAATTGATATGAATCACGTTAGCATTTTCGTTACGATTTTTCAAATCTTCCGCAAATCGATCCATTAGTTTGGATTTACCAGATCTCCGGACCCCAGTCAGAACTTTTATATCGGGAGTACCTTCAACTTCACGCATTTCTTTTAGATATTCGTCTCGTTCTATCAGCTTCATCTCAAGTATCCTTAATGGCATTATACACATTATATTCCCCAAAATCTATATTTTTTTATTTTTGGGGAATATAACTAACATGGTAGTTTTGTTTCAGCATCTACTTCGACATGGCTCTTACAGCTATCCCAATCACTCCAAGTGGTGCCGTTATGCATATCGAACCCACAGAGGTAAAAAGCAGGAGTTCAGACGCAAACCCATTATTCCGTAAAAATGGGACACGTTATTACAATAGGTACCAAAAGACTCTTCTTTTGGTTCACTTCATCGAGCATGCAAATTCTTACCTTTGAAACACACACTGACAGGACTATTCACTTACTCCCTAGCCAAAAGCACAATCGTCTCGATGTGATCGGTATGAGGAAACATATCCACCGGCTGGATGCCCTTCACCTGATAATCGCTGAAGCGCAGCAGGTAGCGCACATCCCGGTCCAAGGTCCTCGGGTTACAGGAGATGTAGACAATGCGCCTCGGCTCGAGCTTGATCGCTGCTGCCAGAAACCGCTCATCGCTGCCACTGCGGGGAGGATCGAGAAAAAGCACATCACAGCCCTTTTTCTCCTTGGCCAAATCCTTCAGGTAGGATGATGCATCGGCTGTGACGAAGTGTACGTTTTCCAAGTTGTTGCGCTCGGCATTGGCCTCTGCATCCCTGACTGCCGTTTCGTTGAGCTCGATACCCAACACTTCCCCTGCCCCGCTCTTTGCGGCAATGAGGGCTATGGTTCCTGTACCACAGTAGGCATCGATGACGAAGTCGGTACTCTCAAGCCGGGCCATTCTCATTGCAAGGGTATAGAGCACCTCAGCCTGGGTAGGATTGACCTGGAAGAAGGAGGTGGGAGAGATACGGAAGGTGAGAGAACAAAGCTCCTCCTCGATGTATCCCTTCCCCCAGAGAACCTGTACCGGTTCGTTACCAAGCACCATGCTGGTCTTCTCTGCATTCAGCTGCTGGGCAACGGTGGTGATCTCGGGATGCTGCCCCTTCAAAGCGGCGATGAAGTCTGCTGAGGAAGGAAGCGGAGTGCGACCGCAGATGAGGACCACCATAGCTTCCCCTGTCTTGTTGCTGATCTTGATCAGGACGTGTCTGAGGTACCCGAAGCCTTCATCCTCGTCGTACGCCGAAATGCCAAAGCGGGTGGCAAGGTTTCGGATGCTCTTGAGAATCCTGTCTGCAAGCGGGTGCTGGACCATACAGGAACGGATGGGAACCAAGAGATGCGTCCCCTCGCGATAGATGCCGCTGACCAGGCTACCCTTCCAGTCATAGCCGAAGGTAGCCTGTATCTTGTTGCGATAACAGGTCGGATCTTCCATCCCCTGGATTGGGGCGATCGGGGCAAACTGCCCGAGCAGGTCCTCAAGATGGTGCATTTTCATGTCGAGTTGATGCTGGTAGGAGTAATCCATCAGCTGGCAGGCACCGCAGGTACGGGAGAGTGGGCATTTTGCATATCGTTTCATACTCTCTACGGTGCTGGGAAACGCCCTGTTTGTCAATTGTGTTTCCCGCTTCTCTTTGCTATGCTTGGGCTATGAAATACGTGCGATTCACCTACCAAGACAAGGTAAGCTACGGCTTGCTCAATGATGATACCATCCAAGTGCTCGAGGGTTCCCCTTTCAGCACCTACACCATAACTGATGTCCAGCTTAAGGCATCCGAGGTCACCCTACTCACCCCCTGTGACTACTCAAAAGCCATCTGCATCGGGTTGAACTACCGTGACCATGCCCAGGAGTTCCAGCTTCCCATCCCCACCGAGCCTGTGGTGTTTCTCAAGCCCTCCACTGCAGCCCTTGCTCCGCTGGGAGTGATCGAATACCCTGCCATGTGCAAGCGGCTTGACTATGAGGCTGAGCTTGCCATTGTCATCGGCAAGAAGGCACGCAACCTATCCGTCGAGGAAGTCGGTTCCTACATCCTTGGGTACACCTGTGCAAACGACATCACCGCCAGGGACCTGCAGCCAAAGACCGGCCAGTGGACGGTGGCCAAGAGCTTTGACACCTTCTGCCCCTTCGGTCCCTACATCTCGGACGAAGTCGATCCTTCCAATCTGACCATCGAGAGCAGGGTGAACGGGAAGACCATGCAGAAGTCCAACACGAAGAACCTCATCTTCGCCGTCCCCTTCCTGGTAAGCTATCTCTCCCAGATCATGACGCTGCTGCCCGGGGACATCATCCTCACCGGGACTCCGGGAGGCATCAGCGGGATGCACCACGGTGACACGGTGGAGATCCGCATCGAAGGCTTGGGTGTGTTGAAGAATACCATCGGCTGAAACAAGGGGCTTGGGAAAATCCCAAGCCCCACATAGTACGTTTTCTTTCGCTCATTTCACGCGAATTGTTCCTGCCCGATCGGAGGACTGGAAAGCTATCACAGCACCCATCTCCGTCTCCATGACACTGCCAGCCGATGTGGTTTCGATGCCCTTCACGTTGCGCAGGCATACCGACCATCTTCCAAGTTCCCCGGATACCGCAACCGTGTACTCTTTCCTTGCATGGGTAACGGTGATCTGCGCCTGTACCGATCCGTCGTGGCGATGAATCGTACACGAGGCCTCTTTGCCCTCCTCAAGGGCGAACAGATGGAAACTGACTTGGTCGGAGAAATCGTAGTCGGTGCTCTCCATCTCCCGTCCTATGGCTATGAGGCTACCTTCGCGCACATAGAGCGGAAGACTGAAGTAGTCATAGGAGCGCTCATAGTAGCGATGTCCCACAAGTTCCTCATTCTCCAAAAGGTGCGTCCATCTGCCTTCGGGCAGGTAGAACTGGGTTCTTCCCTCCTCACTGAAGATCGGGGCAACCAGCAGAGAGTCGCCGAGCAGATACTGGCGATCAAGATACGCACAAACAGGGTCGTGTGGATACTCAAGCACCATGGCCCGCATCATGGGCAGTCCTTCGTTATGGGTCTTGCATGCCTGGGCATAGAGGTAGGGCATGAGGGAACACTTCAGCCTGACAAAGTGCTGCAGTACATCACTGGCCTCCTCATCGTAGTTCCAGGGAACACGATAGGATTCGTTGCCATGGAGCCTGCTGTGGCTTGAGAGCAGCCCAAAGGCAACCCATCGCTTGAAGAGATCTGCCGTTGCAGTCTTCTCAAAGCCTCCGATATCGTGGCTCCAATACCCAAACCCTGACAGGCTGAGGGACAAGCCACCCCTGATGCTCTCTGCCATCGACTCATAGGTGGCTGAGCAATCCCCGCCCCAGTGCACAGGAAACTTTTGTCCACCTACGGTTGCTGAACGTGCAAAGACCAAGGCATTCCCTTTCCCACGCTCCTTCTCCAGGAGCTCGAAAACCGTCTGGTTGTAGAGATACGTGTAGTAGTTGTGCATCTTGTCCGGGTCGCTGTGGTCGTGGTAGACCACGTTTGTGGGAATGCGCTCACCGAAATCGGTCTTGAAGGTATCGACTCCCATATCCAGCAGGAGCTTGAGCTTTCCCTGGTACCAGGCAACCGCCTCAGGATTGGTGAAGTCGACTAAGCCCATGCCGGCCTGCCAGCGGTCCCACTGCCAGACACTTCCGTCAGCCAGCTTGACCAGATAGCCATTCTCCATCCCCTCGTCGAACATGACTGACTTCTGGGCAATATAGGGGTTGATCCAGACACAGACCTTGAGGCCCTTGTCATGCAAGCGCCTCAGCATCGCCTCAGGCTGGGGGAACATGTCCCTGTCCCACAGGAAGTCACACCACTGGAACTCCTGCATCCAGAAGCAGTCGAAGTGGAAGACCTGCAAGGGAATCTTACGCTCGGCCATCCCATCGATGAAGCTGTTCACCGTCTGCTCATCATAGTTGGTGACAAACGAGGTGGTAAGCCACAGACCGAACGACCATGGCGGCACCAAGGCAGGGCGTCCGCTGAGCAGGGTGTAGGAAGAGAGCACATCCTTGAGGGTATCCCCTGCGATGAGATAATAGTCGAGACACTGACCGGGAACAGAGAACTGGACTGAGGTGACCACCTCGGAGCAGAGCTCGAAGGAGACCTTTCCAGGATTGTTCACCAACACCCCGTATCCTTTCGAGGAGAGGTAGAAGGGGATGTTCTTGTAGGCTTGTTCGCTGCTTGTCCCCCCATCCTCGTTCCAGATATCCACCACCTGCCCGTTCTTCACGAATGGGGTGAATCGCTCACCAAGACCATACAGGGTCTCTCCCACCGAAAGATTGAGATACTCGAACTGATGGGCATCAGTCTCATCAACCACCGCATGACCACCCAGAAGGCCGGGGGAAACCGTAAGAAGCTTCTCTTGGTAACGGAAGGTGAGGTCCATCGGGCCACTTGTTCCCACTTCCACCGAAAGCTTCCCGCTTCGAGCGGTGTATGAGGCATCGTGCTGTTCAACGGCCAATGCATCCTTCGTATCGGGGACAAGGTCGAAATGAGGCCCCTTGTTGTGTGCTCCCTTGAAGTGGTAGGACCTGATATGCAGCACATCAGGCAGCGGACTGGTGATCTCGGTGGTAAGCAGTGCGGTATTGAGCGTCGATCCCCGATGCTCAATCTTCTTGACCGCTGCAAAGGCAGAGAGTTTTCCCGCTTCGCTTCGGACATCAACGGTGGCAACCTTGTTCAGGTTGCGAACGTTCTTTCGGATATTCCAATACCCATCCCTGAATTTCATGATGTACTCCCTTATGTTTTCACAGCTCCTGCGACCATTCCCTTGATGATGTAGCGTTGCAGACTCAAGTAGAAGATAACCGCAGGGAGGATGGTCAACAGGACGCCGGCCATGGCGAAGTTCCAATCGACCTTGTAGAGACCGAAAAAGTTGTAGGCTGCAAGCTGGAGAGTCAGTGATTTCTTCGACCCACTGAGCACCAAGAGCGGCAGGAGAAAGTCATTCCACATCCACATCGTGTTGATGACGATGACCGAGACGGTCACCGGCTGCAGCAAGGGGAAGATGATCTGGAAGAAGGCTCGAAGCGGGCCTGCCCCATCGATGAGCGCACAGTCATCCAGCTCCTGGGGGACCGACTTCACCGCCCCATGGTACATGAAGAGAGCCAGGGAGGCTCCCAATCCCCAGTAGAGGACACCAAGGCCCAAGGGAGAACCGATGAGGTGCAACTCCTTGGCCACCTTCACCAAGCTGATCATGAAGGAGTGGAACGGTATCATCATGGGTGCAATGAGGACCATGAACATGACAAAGCTGTAGCGGGTTTTTGTCCGGGAGAGCTTGTAGCCGGCCATGGAGCTTACCAGTACCACCCCACTCACCCCCACTGCTGTTGCCAACAAGGTGTTGAGGAAGTACTGGGGGTAGTTCATGATGCGGAACGCGTTGGAAAAGTTTTCGAACACAAGACTTTTTGGCAATGCAAGCACATTGCTTGTGATCTCACTGAAGGTCTTGAACGAGTTGATCACCACCAAGAACAGCGGATAGAGGTAGAAGAGCGCCACCACGGAGAGGATGAGCGTGGTGAAGGTGGAAGCGGGGGTATACTTTTTCATACTTCCACCTCCCGGCTCTTGAACAGGCGTACCTGGAAGATTGAGAGGATGAGGATCATCAGGAAGAGTACGACCGACTTGGCCGTCCCGTAGCCGAAGCGGTTGATCACAAAGGCGGTACGGTAGATATCCAGGGCTATGGTGGTTGTGGAGTTCCCCGGCCCCCCGTTGGTAAGACTGAAGATGACATCGAAGGCCTTCAAGACG
>JAAYQY010000309.1 GCA_012519125.1 Spirochaetales bacterium | reverse complement strand
GTGCAGAGTATGCCCACTTCTATCCGAGGTCGCTTTCTCTCACCGGTATGATCGAAGTTGTGCAGAGAGAGCTGGCAACCATGATCGCTGGCGATCAGGATGTCAACACCACTGCTGCCAACATGCAGGCTGGATACCAGAGACTTCTGGACCAGAAGCGCTGAGTCTAGTGTATTCAGGTGCACCTTCGGGTGCATCTGATCCTTACGATAACGACGGGACAGCCCCAGCTATGGAGTGCTGTCCTGTTGTTCCTCTCGACAAAAAATCTGATAAGGAGGCTCATGCATGGGTTCTCTCAATAGACAGCACAATTTGCATGCAGCACAGCGTAAAGAGTCATTTGCAGCCTGGCTGTTCATGCTTCCCTTTCTTGCCTTGTACGCTGCGTTTCTCTTATTTCCCATCTTTCGCGGCCTCTACACAAGTTTTACCAACGCCCGTTTGGTAGGATCGGTCCGATTCATCGGACTGGAAAACTATGCCGAGATGCTCGCTGACAAGGATTTCTGGGGTTCCATGGGGAACACCCTCTACTTTGTTCTCATCAGCACCCCGACCATCGTCGTGGTAGGATTCATTCTTGCCATGCTCATTAATTCGAAACTCAAAGGCACCACCTTCCTCAGGACTGCCTACTTCTCTTCATATGTCCTCTCCATGTCGGTTGTCACCGGCCTATGGATTTTCATCTTCCAGCCCTATACCGGCCTGATCAACACGATTGTAACCAGATTCGGTGGGCAGGAGATTTTCTGGCTCAGTACCCGAGGCATTGTCTGGCTTGCAATCCTGATGACCACCGTCTGGTGGACGGTAGGGTTCGACATGGTGCTATTTTTGGCTGCTTTGCAGAACATCCCATCCGAGATGTATGAGGCAGCGGAAATTGATGGGGCTTCCAAGGCGCAGGTGCTTTTCAAGATTACCATCCCGATGCTCCGTGAGAGTACGGTTCTGGTGGTGATGCTGCAGATGATTGCCTCCTTCAAGCTTTTCGGACAGACCTACTTGATGGCAGGTGGCGGCCCGGGTACCCATACCCGTACCATTGTGCATTACATCTATGAGTCGGGCTTCACCAACAGGAGGCTGGGGTATGCATCCACCATGTCCATCGCCTTCTTCCTCGTCGTTCTGGGCTTCTCGCTCTTGCAGCGCAAGCTCTTTGCCAATAAGGAAGGGAGGTAAGCGATGCACCATTCATTGAAACAAACCAGTCTCTCACGAGTGCTCACCTATGCCCTCAGTTACGTGCTTGCTTTGCTTTGGCTCTTTCCGATTGTCTGGATGGCCTTTTCGGCTTTCAAACCGATGGGCAGCCCGGTCAGCATTCTCTCCGTGGCATTTGCGCCTCCCTTTACGGTTGAGAACTTCTCGATCATATCCCAGAAGGCACCGGTCTATATCTGGACATACAACAGTGCGTACATTGCGATTGCCGTTACCTTGATTGTCCTTCTGATCACCTCGATGGCTGCGTACTCACTCTCCAAGCTGCACTTCAAGGGCAAGAAGATCATGTACATCGTCATCACCATGGGCCTGATGATTCCCATCGAAGCGATCATCATCCCCCTGTACAAGACGATGGCCGATTTGAGGATGCTCAATACCTATACGGGTCTGATCATCCCCAGCCTCACTGCACCTTTGGGCGTTCTGATCATGAAGCAGTTCTTCGACGACCTGCCCAATGAGCTTATCGAGGCCGCACGCATCGACGGGGCGGGAATCTTCCGGATCTGGTACAGCATCTGCATGCCGCTCTCGCGCAATTCGTTGGCTGCGGTAGGCATCTTCACCTTCACCAACTCCTGGAACAACTTTCTCTGGCCCTTCTTGTCGATCACCAGCGAGAGGATGATGACCTTACCTGTGGGTATCCCGCAGTTCCAAGGGGCAAACCTATCGGAGTTTACTCT
>JAAYQY010000308.1 GCA_012519125.1 Spirochaetales bacterium | reverse complement strand
TACAGGCCCAGCCTTTCCGTCTGGCACAAGGGTGGGAGACCACAAAGCGCATCACCAGACAAATCTTTGCTGCCATGGAGTTACTGGTGCAACGAAAAGAGGCTGAAGGACGGTCAGAGTTCACAGGGATGGCTCGCTCAGCCTTGATGATCGGTGATATCACCAGCCTTGGTTTCGAGCAAAACAAGCAGAGTGGAGTACATGCACTCCTCTATTTGATGGGGATAGTCTCCATCTCACTCGCCTTGGCCAACAGCATACCGCTGCCCGCCTTTGATGGGGGCCAGATTCTCATCGCATTGGTGGAGTGGATTACGAAACGACAAATCAGACCAAAGACCTACTATGTGTTGCAGTTGGTTGGTATTGGCTGTGTCCTGATCATGTTTCTGCTGTTGACGTTGACGGATATCCGCCACTTCCTACTGCTCAAGCGTTAGGATTGTTGCCTGCTACGTACTTGTGGCTGAACTCCATCTCTTCGAAACGAACGATATTGCTGACAAAGGCGAGGGAGAAGACACCGGTCTCTCCGTTTCTGTTCTTTGCCATGATGATTTTCGTCTCCTGAATGTTGTTCTTCTGACGCTCTGCCTCATCATCGGTTCGGTTCTTGCCTACATCGCGGTGAAGAAGAATGACTACGTCGGCATCCTGTTCAATCGATCCACTGTCCCGGAGGTCGCTGAGCTTCGGTTCCACACCATCGGCTTGCCGCCCCACCTGGGAAAGACAGACTACAGGAACATCAAGCTCGCGCGCGAGCTGCTTCAGTGAACGGCTGATGATGGATATCTGTTCATGACGGGGAATACGGGCATCGGCTTCAGCATCGATGAGACCGATATAGTCGATGAAGATGACTTGGATATCGTGCTCAAGCTTCATTCTTCGTGCTTGGGCCCGCAGCTCCATCAACTTCATGTTCGGCGTATCCTGGATGTAGAGCTCTGCATCATACAGACTGGATGATGCATCAATGATGGCACTCATCTCACTGTTCTTGAGCGTAGCTTTTCTGATATGGGAGAAGTCAACCCGGCTGTGACCGGTGAGAAGGCGCTCCATCAGGCTTGCAGCACTCATTTCCAAGGAGAAAAATGCTACCCGATACTTTTTCTTGACAATCATGTTGAGCGTCAGAGAGAGAGCAAAGGCGGTCTTACCAATTGACGGACGGGCACCCACAATGATGAATTCCTGCTTTTTCAAACCTCCGGTGATGGAGTCGAGCGGAGCATATCCCGTCTCAAACCCATTCTTGACACCGCTTGTTGAACGCATCTCGATATCATTGATGGTAGTGGTGATCAGATCCTTGATGCTGTAGTAGTTGTCGCTTCCAGCTGTTTCATTGCTCAGTTTGGAGAGTGACTGCTCTCCCTCGTCAATGACCTTCTGGATATCGTGCGACTCATCGAAAGCATTGTCTTTCAGCTTGGAGGCAAACAACAACAGTTTGCGTCTCTGGCTCAGGGCTTTGAGAATCTTCGCATAATACGCGGCGTTCGTTGTGGTGGGAACGTCACTGGTGAGCGTTGAAATGTAGGAGAGCCCGCCACACTGGTCGACCAGAGCCTTGCGTTTGAGAAACGCACTGAGGGTGATCAGGTCCAGGGACTCCGAGCTCTCCTGACGAAAGGCTATGATGGCACCGAACAGTTGCTGGTGTGCTACTTTATAGAAGTCATCCTTGCCCAGAAAGTCGGTCACTTCCACAAGGACCTTCTCGTTGAGCAGGATTGCTCCAAGCACCGCGCGTTCGGCTTCCTCATTCTGAGGAGGAACGCGCCCCAGCATACTGTCCATAGCCATACGCTTACTCAGTCACTTCTTCAGTTGCAGCAACCTCAGCGGCAGCAGCTGCAGTAGCAGCGGCCTTGGCAGCTTCAGCTTCAGCCTTGGCAGCAGCCTTGGCAGCCTCTGCAGCAGCCTTGGCCTCAGCAGCCTGGCGAGCCTTCACCGTTGACTCACTTTCGACCACAAGCTTCACTTCTGCACTTTCGTCCTCATAGAGCCGAATGCGAACCGAGTAGGTTCCCACCATCTTGATGGCGTGGGTAGCAACTTCGATCTTCTTTCGTTCGACTTCCAGACCCTGCTTGGCGAGGCCTTCCTGCACCATGGAAGAGGTAACCGAACCGAAGAGCTTGCCGCTCTCGCCTGCGGATACGACCATGGTCAGAACAACCTTGTCCAGCTTTTCCTTCAAGCTTGCGCTTGCAGCACGCTTCTCGACCTTGCGCTTCTCGATAGCCGCGGTGCGAGAGGCAAAGATTGCCTGGTTGGTCTTGGTGAACATGACTGCCATATTGTTGGGCAGCAGGTAGTTACGGGCATACCCGTCCTTAACAACTACAACGTCTCCCTCTTCTCCGAGATTGACGACATCCTGATTGAGAATGATTTTCATAGGGATAACTCCTTACTCATTGCTTCTATACGCCATCCATGTCTCCGTAACCCCTAACAAGGGAAGTACAAAGACAACCACCACGTTCACCCCAGGTATCAGAAACGCCAACAGGAACACCGTGGAAAACAGTCTGGCGGTATTGACGACCAAGCCTTTTCGCAACGCAAAATACGTCACAATTGCCATACCTTGCACAGCATACAGTACGCTACTTCCCAACGCAACCTGCAGTGCCAACGCACGGCTGAGGTAGTTTGCCTTGAAAAGGATCAGGGCCAGCACCAAGGTCCAGGATCCGAGAAAAACCCAGAGGGTGACCTCAGGAATTCTCCAACCCGCAACACGGTTGCTGAAGCTGTTGTCGTACCGGTTTTGGTAGCTCATCGCCATAAAGGAGGTGAACCCAACCAACGCCATACAGAGGGGAGCCAACATGGCTCCTATCGCCATAACCGAGACCCGATAGAGACTTCTCAACTCGCTGTCTGCAAGCAAAGTTGTCGAATCGGGGTCTCCCGATGCCTGTCCGAGAATCATGCGAAAGGTCTCATACATTGCTGAATTGACCCACTCAAGCGCCTCGTTCGGCTTTGAAAACCCAATGACCACCAGAACCGAAGCAACCACACCAAACAGGCAGGATGCCAGGTAACGGTACAGTGTCCGCTGTTCGGTAAGTGCAATCCAAACCGCACTTGCGACCAACAACACAGTCGGGATGAACAATCCGATCAGTAAAAGTATTCTG
The DNA here is from genome assembly GCA_012519125.1 of Spirochaetales bacterium. Classification (GTDB taxonomy): domain Bacteria; phylum Spirochaetota; class Spirochaetia; order Sphaerochaetales; family Sphaerochaetaceae; genus Sphaerochaeta. The sequence goes on along the minus strand of JAAYQY010000308.1, from coordinate 22,485 downwards.
CCTTCCGGGCTGCCAAGAGCATCCCTGGAACGGATGAGCTCGGTTGCTGCCAACAGCAGGGCAACCAAGGCAACCGGAAGCAAAGCCACTTTCCGATCAGAAAACTTCGGGGCAAGAACCATCAAGGGGATGGTGAAGACCAAGTTGCCGATCATCAGCCGGGAAAGCACATAGCTTACACCCACCAAAATCAACATCTCTCTCCACGACTTGGTATCCAGACGGTTCATAGCACCCAACACAGGTTACTTCTTCTCGAACGGGAGGTACGCAAGTACGCGTGCCTTCTTGATCTCGTTGGTAACAGCCCTCTGGTGCTTTGCACAGCAACCGGTGATGCGGGCGGGAAGAATCTTTCCACGTTCGGTGATATAGCGCCGAAGCATTTCAGGGTTCTTGTAATCGGGAGTCAGGTTCTGGGTACAGAACTTGCAAACCTTCTTGCGGAAGCTGGGCTTGCGACCACCCATCCTTCTGTCGCCTCTTCCACTCTTTCCATCCATATCGTTCATCATGGAATCATTATCGTCATCGCGCATGCATGTATCTCCTTGCACTACTGTCGGCTGCCATACAGCAGCTTCTTAGAATGGGATCTGGTCGTCGTCAAACTGCTCAGGGCCACCGATGTCCATCATGGGCACCGACTCCTGGGGAGCTGGGCGGGAACCGTACGATCCTTGGCTTCTGGCCGCAGGTTGTTCGCTGCGACCTCTCTCACTTCTTCCACCTTCTGCGGAAGAAGACGAGCTGGAAAGGAGCTGCAAAGAATTGACGGCAATTTCGACCCGGCTTCGGCTCTGACCGTCCTGTTCCCAGCGACTCTGCCTCAGCTCTCCGAGAATGGAAACCTGCCTACCCTTCTCCAGATACTGGTTGATGGATTCGGCACTCTTCCCAAACATCGTGCAGTCAAAGAAGTTGGCCTCATCTTCCCAGCGATTGTCTGCCGTCCTCTTTCTACGGTTGACTGCGATGGAAAAACGACAGATAGCCATGCCTCCACTGGAATAACGAAGCTCGCTCTCCCTCGTAAGCCGGCCTACCAACGCGACCACATTCAAGTCATTTGCCATTCTGTGCTCCCTTCTTTGCGGATTATTTTTCGTTGTTTACAAACAAGTACTTCAGGATGTTGGCATTCAACAGGAATGCCTTCTCAAAGCCAAGGATCGTGCTCGGATCGGCTTTCATCTCGAAGTAGACATAATGTCCTTTCTCTTGTTTCTTGATGTCATAGGCGAGATACTTGACGCCCATGTCTTCCTGCTTGGTAATCTCTACCCCGGCAGCAGCAAAGGTGCTGGTCACAAATTCCAGGCCAGCGGTTGTGTTCTCTTCATTTGCATTGAAGATAACGGTGAACTCATAATTTCTCATGGTTCCTCCTTACGGACTAAATGATCCGCCCTCAAGAGCGGATAAAGAGGTGTCTCAGTAGACTACCACACTTTCATGAAGTAGGTCAACAAAAGGGCGGTATATCCTACAATGCCATAACAGCTTGGACATGAAAAACCGCCGGAGCGACCGGCGGTTTCCGCTTTGGTACCAAGCTAAAGATTACCAGAAAAAACTACTTGTTCTTGTGTCTATTCTTTCTGAGCTTTTTCTTTCTCTTATGAGTAGCAATCTTATGCTTTTTTCTTTTTCTTCCACAAGGCACTGTAGAGCTCCTTACCAGCCGGTTCTTTTTTCGGCAATGCCGAATCCGGGTGGTTTTGTAATTACCGTACCATTATGCGAGTATGCCAAACGCTGGTCAAGAGGACACAGAAACTTTATTCTTATTTCTATCCATGAATTTACCTACGATTCGACTTGCTCTGATTTCACTTTCTTTCTACTATAGAGGTAGGCAGGGGGAGCATGTATGAAGGTTCTGATCTTCGGCTTGGGAATGCATGGGGGTGGTTTTGCCGCTGCTTCCTATTTCCTTGACCATGGAGATGAAGTTCGCATAACAGACCTGAAAGGGGCCTGTGACCTAGGTTCAGAGATGGAAGCACTTGCGCTTCGCGGTGCGGTGTGTATTTCCGGTACTCATAGATCGGAGGATTTTCTGTGGGCAGACATCGTGGTCAAGAATCCTGCCATTCCCCCCAACCACCCCATGCTCAGCCATGCCCGAATGATTGTGAATGACTTTGCCTGGCTCTTTTCCAGCCCTTGGTGCGAGCAAGTGAAGATCATCGGAATAACAGGGACCAAAGGGAAAACCACCACCAGTGCAGCAGTTGCCCATGTACTGCAGCAACTTGGCTATGAGGCCATGCAGTGCGGCAATATGGGTATCAGTGCATTCAGCGTACTCCGTGAATGGGAACGCCGGCATGAGAGCGGGAGGACTCTTCCCGATTATTTGGTGTGTGAGTTCTCTTCCTGGCAGATTCGTGACACGGTACAAGCCATGCACAACCAACTTCCTCCCATGGAAATCTGTGCGTTGACCAACTTTTATCCCGACCATCTCAACTCCTATGAATCCATTGAACGGTATCTGGAAGATAAGCTCGAGCTGTTTACCGAACAGGTACGGATGGCTGTCGTCCCTGATGTAATGATCCAGAGGATCAGGAAACAGACAAAACTTGACCGCCGTCATATCCGGGGCATCGACCGTTCCTGTCCGAAAGAGCTTGAGCAGCAACCACACCTCAAGAGCGCCTACACCATTCTTCTGGCCTTGGGACTCAAATATAAGTCCATCCTCAAGGCACTGGAGAGCTTTCAGGGGGTCCCACACCGCATTGAGCAGGTCGGGACACTAGGCTCTATCCTGTTTGTCAATGACAGTGCAGCCACCATACCAGAGGCTGTACACTTCTCCTATGCCAAATTCCGGTCGATGGCAGTCCATCTTATCTGTGGCGGTACGGACAAGAATCTGAAAAGCGATGCGATGCTTGAAGAAGTCAGCCACGCCAGCAGCGTCTCCCTTCTTGACGGAAGTTTCACCCAGAACAAGCTGATTCCCCTGCTCGATGCGCACAAGATAGCCTACCTGGGACCTTTCAAATCCATGGGGGACGCACTTGAAGCAAGCTTGGAAGCCGCTTTGGCAAAGCAGAAGGAGCTTCCGAACCTGCCGCAGGCGATCCTGCTCAGCCCGGGCAGTGCCTCCTTTGAGCTTTTTGCAAATGAGTTCGATAGGGGGAACCAGTTCAAGAATTTGGTTGGACTCCTTCTTGAGGCTTGATCCTCCGTTTCAACCGATACCGAATCCATTCGGAAATTGTGTAGACCTTCCAAGGAAGGAAGCGATAGACATAGTCGGTTGAGGGCGTCCTGTAATAACACTGCCCTCCAAAAGAGAGCTTGAACACCTCCAAGCCAGCAAGATGGCTGCCCCTCCCCTTCGGGCCGGCAATGCCGTACAGATCATAAAAAGAACAGCCTCGGTCACACGCCATCTTGATGGCATAGTCCTGCAGCGGGTGGGAACTGGTAACCCCATCCAACCGAAGTGAAGAACCGTAGAGATAGGTTGCTTCGGAGGGAGAAAACACCACAATGATGCCACCGACAATCTTTCGGTTCAGAATGGCCAAAAGCAATTTTGAGGAAACATCACCCTGCACTTTTCCATCCAGGGTGAGCAGAGCCTTCAAGTACTTGGCAGACCTGGGAGAGAACCCATCGCGTCTGGATGTCTCCAGATAGATATCATACCAACGTTTGAAGGAGGCCTCATCCCCTCCCCAGATTCCTACCTCGACACTCTGGCTCGCTTTGCGCAGTGCTCGCTTAGCCCGATCACGATACCCAAGCTTTACCGCCTGATATCCCCATTTCAGGTTTATGCGTACGGTTGCGTCGGGTTGCACACTCTCTGATAGCGTTCTCAGGCGAGGACCGTACAGATGACTGACATTTTCATCATTGACTTCATCGAAGGGAAGATCGAAGCGAAGGGCAAACACAAAGGGAGGCAAGAAAGGTTTGACCTGTTTGGCAAGCTGGCGAACAAATTCATTGGCCTGGGTTACCCCAAGCGCTTGCAGGTCCGGACCGAAGGGGATGTACGCAAGATTCCACACCAAGAGGACTTGTTTCACCAGGATCAAAATGCTGTGTGTATGCTCCTCCCACTCCACCTCAAAGGCGTAGGGTTTCCAAAGCGAACCATGCTTGAGCGCAGCCCAAAAACTGCTCTGCATAGCTGGGCCGGTGCACACAAACTTCTTGTAATCGATCGGCCGAACTACCATCCTTTTTTCCTTTTCCAAAGAAGCGAAAAGGGGCCTTTTGGCCCCCCTCGTTATCACTGTCAAACCGATGTATCAACCAACCGGTCCGTTCAGGTATTTCTTGGAGGTCACATAGAGCCCATCCTTGCCAAGGGGCTTTCCGTCAATCTTCACTACACCATCTTCGGCGACGATGGGCATGGAGAAGAAGTGGTCGGCCTTGACGTAGGGCAAAGCCTCCTGGGGCCCCTCGTGCCCTTCAGGAAGCAACACCGCACCAACCTCGAACTGAGGAACGAACAGCACCTCACAGGTGGTATGCTCCTCAGCATCTGGGTCACTTGCGGCAAGCAACATACCATAGCTCTTCACTCCACGGAAATTGGCCGGCTTGAGGTTGCTGACCAGCACTATCTGCTGATCCTGAAGCTCCTCAGCGGTATAATACGGAACGATTGAGCTGACGATGGTCCTCGTCTCCTCTTCCTTCACATCAAGAGTGAGAATATAAAGCTTGTCACCTTGGGGATGCTTCTCTACATTGATGATCTTTGCCACCTTCAGGATGACTCGCTTTGCGAACTGTTCTGCCAGACTCACCTGGTCGACGTGTTGTTCCATGGTATTCTGTACTTCCTTGGTATTGGTTTGTTCTTTTTGCTTGCGCTCTTCCTGCGATCCACTGAAACGGGTGCGCAATTCTTCGATCTGCACATCTTCCAGTTTGGTGAAGAGCAACTCGGGTTCCCCAAACTCAGTGATCCCAGTTGTACTTCCCACCACGTTCCAGCGCTCATCCTTGCATCCAAGGAATGTGAGCATCCGCGCACTGGTGGTTGGCATAAAGGGTTCTACCATCACTGCCAGGTCCCTTATCAGATAGACCAAGGTCTTCAACAGGCTCATAGCCTTCTGTGGATCTTGATTACGCATTTTCCAAGGTTCGCCATCCTGGAAAGCCTTGTTGCCGATGGAGGAGAGTGCGAGGATTTGCCTGAGGCCATCTCGCTCCTCAGAGCGCTCCATCAACGCCTCTATCTCTGCTTCCTTGGCCCTGATCTGAGCATGCAACTGTTCATCGATCGGAGCGGACAGCAAGGCATTGTCTGGGTAGAAGCGCTTGATGAACGTCAGGGTACGATTGACCAGGTTCGAAAGATTGCCGATCAGCTCCCCGTTCACTTTCTCCTGGAAATCTGCCCAGGTAAAGGTGACATCACTCTTCTCAGGGCGGTTGTAGAACATGTAGAAGCGCCAGACGTCAGCAGGAATGCCGGTATCCTGCACATCATTTCCGAAAATGCCGATGCCGAGGCTCTTGCTGAACTTGCCCCCTTCATAATTGAGGTATTCGGTGCTGCTCATATGGTGCAGCATCGTCCAATTTTCGCCGCTCGCTAGCTGGCATGAGGGGAAAATGACCGTATGGAACGGAATATTGTCCTTGCCGATGAACTGGAAAAGCTCAACATTATCTGGATCTTGCCACCACATCTTCCAATCCTTGGTGGCATTGGCACTGATGGAAACGTACCCGATGGGTGCGTCAAACCAGACATAGAAAACCTTGTCCTCATAGCCTGGCTTGGGTACGGGGATACCCCACTTCAAATCGCGGGTGATGCACCGTTCCTTCAGTCCGTCACGAATCCATGATTTTGTTACCTGTACCGCGTTGTTGGCCCAGAAACCCTCTTTGCTGGCCTTCTCCATCCAGCTTTCCAACAAAGGGAGTGCCTTGGGAAGGTCAATATAGAGGTGCTTGGTCTTTTTGGGAATCGGGGTTGTGCCGCATACTCCACAACGGGGATTGATGAGCTCCACAGGATCGAGCAGGGTCTGACAGCTGTCACATTGGTCTCCCCTGGCTCCCTCACTGTGGCAATGGGGGCAAGTCCCTTCTACGAAACGATCTGCCAGGAATCGCTCACAACTTGGGCAGTAGAGCTGCTCGAGCTCATGCTCACTGATGTACCCCGCCGCATCGACCTTTTTGAAGATGTCCTGCACAATGGCGGTCTGTTCATCGGTGCTGGTACGGCCGAAATAGTCGAAGCTGATGTTGAACCACGCATAAATGTCGCGGTGGATCGCATGATAGCGATCACATAATTCTCGAGGAGATACCCCCTCTTTCAGTGCTCTGGTCTCAGTAGCCGTGCCGTACTCATCAGTACCGCATATATAGAGTGTCTCATACCCTTTTGAACGGCAGAAACGGGCAAAGACATCTGCAGAAAGAACCTGGGTAAGGTTGCCCAGATGCGGAATATTGTTCACATAGGGAAGTGCACTGGTAACAAGTCTCTTTTTCATAGGGGACATAATAGACTGCTGATGCGTTTATTTCAATGGCAAAGCGATGATTGTATCCAAGATTGCATCCTTGACTCTAGGCTCTGGCGTAAGTACATTGGAAGGGTGCCACGGCACACCAAGGAGATACCATGGATACCATGCAGCAACCACCGAGACCTGCGCGTAAGGTACGGAACATCAGCCCGAAACTGGTGATCTGGATCATCGTCGCCGTAGTGCTCGTCATGTTGGTTCTCAGCAGTTTCTTCGTCGTAGACCAGACCGAACAGGCTGTTGTGCTCCGCCTCGGCAAGTACAACCGCACCGTCGGCCCGGGCTTGCAGACAAAGATTCCCCTGGGAATCGAGGCCAGCTACAATGTACCGACCCAAGTCGTCCAGACGATGACGTTCGGATACAGAAGCAACAGCAACAGCTCACCATTGTTCGGCAATACTGACTACACCAATGAGTCTTTGATGCTTACCGGAGACCTGAACATCATTGATGTCCAGTGGATTGTCCAGTACAAGATTGAGGATCCCGTGAAGTGGATGTTCAATGTGGAATCGAGGGAAACCACGTTGCGCGACATCAGCCAGAGCGTCATGAACAAGTTGGTGGGAGACCTTCCCATCCTCTCGGTCATGACTAGTGAGCGAACCAGGATTGAGGTTGAGGCGCAGGACAACATGCAGAAGGTCTTCGACAATTATGGCCTCGGCGTGAAGATTGTCACGGTCAAGCTGCAGAACATCGTCCCGCCGATCGGAGAAGTACAGGATGCGTTCGAGGATGTCAACAAGGCCATCCAGGACATGAACCGCCTCATCAACGAAGGCAAGCAGAACTACAACAAGATCATTCCCTCGGCCCGTGGTGAGGCGAACAAGCTCATCCAGCAGGCGCAGGGCTATGCTTCAGAGCGCGTCAACCAGGCAACCGGTGATGTGGCTCGCTTCAACAGCGTCCGTGAGGTGTATGAACAGAGCAAGGATATCACCCGCACACGATTGTACATCGAGGCAATGGAATCGATCATCAATCCGAGCAGTGAGGGTTCTGTCACCCTGATAGACAAGAGCCTGGCCAACTTCCTGCCGATCCAGATGCTCGAAGGGGGTGCCAAATGAGTACTGCAACCAATAAGAAACTGATAACCACGTTGATTGTGGTCGTGGTCTTTCTCGTCATCTTTGTCCTTTTGGGCCCCTTCTACATCCTCTATGAGGGTCAGCAGTCGGTGATCACCCGCTTCGGCAAGATTGTGAATTCTGAACAGGACTCCGGCCTGAAGTTCAAGATGCCCTTGATTGACACCGTTGTGGTCTATCCCAAAAAGATTCTCTCATGGGACGGGGCTGCCCAGCGCATCCCGACCAAAGAGAACCAGTTCATCTGGGTCGACACCACAGCCCGCTGGAGAATAGCCGATCCTGCCAAGTACTACGAGACAGTCAATACCGTGAACAATGGTATCTTCCGCCTCAATGACGTGCTTGATTCCTCCATCCGTACCATCATCAGTGAGAACTTTCTCAACGAGGCTGTACGGAACTCCAACCAGATCAACGACATAAAGATCGAGGAACAGGTGCAGAGTGTGGAGAGCAATGAGGATGCCGAGACACTGAGGAACCTCACGGTGACACAGTCGAGACAGGAAACCATCACCATCGGTCGTGACGGGTTGAGCAACATGATGTATGACCAGGCCAAGCAGTTCACTGCAGGGTTTGGCATCGAGTTGATCGATATCGTCATCCGACAGATCCGCTACAGCGATGACCTGACCGAGAGTGTCTATCAGAGGATGATCAAGGAGAGAAACCAGATCGCTGAAGCGTATCGCTCCTATGGTCGTGGCCAGCTCGCTCAGTGGCAAGGCCAGACTGAGAGTGAAGAGAAGCAGATACTCAGTGCCGCGTACTCCGAAAGTGAGAAGATCAAGGGTGTTGCGGATGCGAGTGCGGCAGAGATCTATGCCAAATCGTACTCTGCCGATCCTGAGTTCTTTGAGCTGTGGAGAACCTTGGAATCGTATCGAAAAACAATTCCTGGGCTGAACAAAGTCTTGAGTACCGACATGGAGTACTTTGACATGATCTACGGCAAAACCGTGGAAGACTGACACTAGGGTACCTGATCGAGGAAGGGCGAATCGCCCTTCCTTTTTTTTTGCCCGCCTGCTACACTCTGCCCATGAACAATGATGCTTTGGTTATCTTCGATTTCGATGGAACCCTCTACCCCATCGACCCCTATGACAGCGAACAGGCACTGTTGCTTGCAATGGCTCAGGACAACAACCTGTGGTTCCGTCTGCGCGCTCACCGCCTCGTCAGCCAGGACATGAAGGGCCAGCTGGTTGGCAGGGCTTTCCATCATCGCTATGCAAGCTTGCTGAAGCACGCTGACAAGGCTATGGTTGAGCACATCGGCAACACACTGGCACGCCATCTGAAAAGCGAGGACAGAGCGGCCTTGCTGAGTTTGGCAGAACATGCAGACCTAGGCATTCTCAGCTGTGGAACAGAGAACATCATCGAGGCCTTCCTCCAAGAGGCGGGTCTTCTTCAGCATTTTTCTTTTATCAGTGCCAAACGCTTGTATTGGGATGCGCAGGGAAGCACTCGTATGGTGGTATCGATTGATGGCCCGGACGCAAAGGCTCAGGCAACCAATGCCTTGCGCTCCACCTACTCCACCATCATTGCCGTTGGGGATGGGCCAACCGACCTGCCCATGCTCAAAGCAGCCGACCTTGGCCTTGTCATGAATTGGAAAACCAACGCCAAAACGTATCCGTTCCCCACCTTCACCTCACTAGAGGAGCTCTGCTCTTGCTGTGTCGCTCATCTCGTCAAAGCCAAGGAGGCCTCCCCTACAGCCAAACGGTAGGAACAAAGAAGTGCTAGTGGCCCGATAAGAGCAAGCAGTACCCATCCCAAGAATGAAGGGATGGGGAGAAAATGTGGCAGCAAAAGCAAGGCTGCAACAACCACCACCCATGCCAAAGCGATCAGCATTCCCAACAGTCCGTTGAGATTGCTCTTCATCGCTTGTTGGGCAGTTGTCCAATCAAGGTTGGGGTGATGATAATCCAACGCAAGGTGCAGTGTTGAGATTACTGCAAGGGAAAGAAGTGACAGGGGGGCCATCCAGCCAAGATGGAAGAGGGAGAGCTGGAGGGCAAGCAGACTGATGATGAGGTAGGCCAGGTTCGGCAGACCGAACAAGAGCAGATGCAAGGCAAGTTTTGCCTGGACAAAGTGCTTCGCCTGAAGTGGGTAGAGCCGATCAAGGTTGAACATCTTTCCCTGGCGGGAGACACTGGTTGAGCTGAGCATGCCAAGGGAAGCCATCATCAGCAGGACGAGAAAGAGCAATTCGGGCAGAAAAACAAAACTTCTGACATTCATCATCGCTGATGAAAGCTCATCCAAGACTCCGGTAAGTGCGTAGACGATGAGCAGGACCAGTGGGATGAACATCTCCCCCACCACCTCAAAAATAAACGCAGAGTGGGATCGGATAATAATCAGTTCACGCTTCATCAGCGCACCGTGCAGGCCTCTTGCTCCCACTGCATTATTTCGGCGTTTCTTCGCATGCGTCGAAGAGCCCGAAGCAATTGCAAAGTACAAGGAGTCATAACTTCGGGCAACAAGAAACCCTACTGCCAAGCAAGTCAGTACAGACGCAAGGAGGAACAAAAGCAGCACACCCACGTTCGAGGTAACTCTGGCTGCAAGGGAAAAAAGTGCCAATTGGGACTCCAAGCGACTGAAGAGTGTTCCCAAGGATGCTTGCATCGCCTGATAGTCCACAGAGAACACTGATTCATCCACCATGAATCGCGTCATGGTTGTGCTGGCCATGATGATCAGGACAAAAAACAGGATCATGGGAATCACCTGCTGAAAAAGAGATGTCCGCCGATGCTTTGCCACCAAAGCGAGTCCCATTGCAAGCAGCGTTGAAAGTGCCAGCGGGAACAAGGGAAATACAAACAAAAGTGCAAGGCCTCCCAACAAATACACCACACTGAACCCATTCCCGAAAAGTGCTACCACCAAGGCAGGAAAAAAGAGGAACAGATGCAAGGGAAGATGGTACGCGTAGACGAGCAACAAGCGACTTACTGCCACTTCTCCTCCTTCAAGGCAGAGAGGGCGAAGCAGCGCGATATCCTTGCTCTCATACACCAATGATGTCACTGAGGTGAAGCTCAATAAAAACAGGGAGAGAAAGGAGACAAGACACGCCATGAACAATCCAAGATGCGGAAGGTCGAGAAGATACCCAAGGGTCTGATAGGCGTAGTAGTTCATTCCCAAAAAGAGAAGAAAATATACAAAGACTGCCAGCAACAGCAGGATCATCAGAGCATGAGCCACTTTCCCTTTCCTGGAATCCCTCCTCACAAAAGAGATGCGTTCCAAGGCAGTCCGAACCGGCTTGTTTCCCACCCAATACGCCTTCAGCAGTGTAGAGACAAGAGCACCTCTCATTGTGCCGCACCCTCTTCGGTCAACTCCAGAAAGAGTTGTTCAAGGGTGGCATCCTTGGCCTTCTGGTTGCCTCTCAGCTCAGAAAAAGAACCACAGGCAAGCAAGGTACCCTCTTTGATGATGCCAAGGGTATCACACAGGGATTGTGCAACCTCCAATACGTGAGTGGAGAAGAACACCGTATTGCCCGCTTTTGCATAATCACCGAGCAAATTTTTCAGCAGATAGGCAGCTTTTGGATCAAGTCCCACCATCGGCTCATCCAACACCAACAGTTTGGGTTGTGGCAGCAAGGCTGCTATGATGGCAAGCTTTTGCTTCATCCCATGTGAGTAGGAGGAGATCTCGTCACCCAGCCGATCCTTCAGCAAGAGCGTCTGGGACAAAGAATCAATCCGTTCTTCCCTATGTTTCTGATCAATTCCGTAGAGGTCTGCGATGAAGTGCAGGTGTTCGGCACCACTCATCTTCTCATAAAAGTACGGCTCATCGGCAACATACCCGATCAAGCGCTTGTAGGCCAAGCTTTGGACCTCTTCGCCCTCAAACGTAATGGTTCCCTCATCGCTTTTCAACAAGCCGACCAGCATCTTGATGGTGGTGCTTTTCCCTGCCCCGTTAGGGCCAAGGAACCCGAAGATCTGACCGTTTTCAATTTCCAAGTTCAGATCATCAACAGCATTGCGTTTCGCATGGGCATAGCGTTTTCTTACGTGTGATATGTGTAGCATTCTCATTCTCCGCACATAGTATAGAAGGGAAATACTCCTTTGACAAGTTCTATTTCGAATTTTTTCGAATTAGTTTGAGTGAATATAAATTCACCCTTTTTCCCCGATATTCTCTCCATTCTTGTATATTATTCCTATTTTTGGAATATTTATGCAAAACCATCTTGTCATTTTCTCCTGTCTTCACTACACTGATTCCAGCAATACCACACCGAGCAGGGAGAAGCATATGAACAAGGAAAAAATCATTTTGGCGTACAGTGGTGGACTGGACACCTCAGTCATTCTCAAATGGCTTGCCAACAAGGGCTTTGATGTCATCGCCTACGTCGCAAACGTCGGACAGAACGAGGATTGCGCCGCAATCGAGAAGAAGGCCCTGGCAACCGGTGCCTCCAAAGTCTATGTGGAGGATCTTCGCAAAGAACTGGTCACCGACTACATCTTCCCTGCCCTGAAAGCAAATACCATCTATGAAGGGACCTATATGCTGGGAACCAGTTTGGCGAGGCCGGTAATCGCAAAGCGCCAGATAGAGATTGCACGCGAGGAAGGAACGGTCTATGTAGCTCATGGGGCTACCGGAAAAGGAAATGACCAGGTCCGCTTCGAGTTCGGCTACTACATGCACATGCCTGAGGTGAAAATCATCAGTCCTTGGAAAGATCCCGAATGGCTGAGCCAATTCGAGGGAAGAAGCGATATGATCGCCTACGCCCAGAAGTATGGCATCCCCATCAAGGCTTCCACCAAAAAGCCCTACAGCGAGGATGAGAACCTGATCCATATCAGCCATGAGGCCGGCATCCTTGAAGATCCTTCCAAACGCTGCGATGATGATGTCTACAGTCTGACGCTCAGCCCCAAGGAAGCAAAGGATGAGGAAACACTGCTCACCTTCGAGTTCAAGGATGGCATTCCTGTCTCGGTCACCAATGAACAGGACAAGACGATGGTCACAGATCCGCTTGAGATGATTCTCTATCTGAACAAAATCGGTCATGACAATGCAATCGGGCGGGTGGATATGGTGGAAAACCGCTACATCGGCATCAAGAGCAGGGGTGTCTATGAGACTCCGGGCTGTGAGATCCTTTGGAAGGCTCACCACAACCTCGAAGGCATCACCATGGACAAGGAAGTGATGCATCTTCGCGACAGCCTCATGCCCCACTATGCAACACTCATCTACAACGGGTATTGGGGGGCTCCGGAATTTGCGATGCTCACCGCTGCTTTTGAGCAGAGCCAGAAGCACGTAACCGGTACCTCAAAGGTGGCTCTCTATAAAGGCAATGTGATCTTTGCCGGTGTCAGCAGTCCGGTCTCGCTCTACAATGAGGCTCTAGGCTCCATGGACAAGGCAGGTGGTTACCAGCCGGTGGATTGCAAGGGGTTCATCAACATCAATGCGATACGCTTGATGGCAAGCGCAAAGCGCGACTGATGACCTTGGGCCTTCCTTCGGGAAGGCTTTCTTATCCCCTTAGTGAATTTGCCATGGTATACTGGGGGACGGGAGACGTATTATGGATGAGAAAGCATATTTGGTCATGGCGGTGGAACAAGCTCGCAAGACCATGAAAGAAAATCTCGGCGGTCCGTTTGGTGCTGCCCTTGTGGATGCTCAGGGAAACGTGTTTGTAGGCTCAAATACCGTACTGGGCAGCCATGATCCCACCAGCCACGCTGAAGTGAATGTCATCAGGCAAGCCTGTGAGGCGAACAAGAGCCACGACCTGAGCGGTTCCATTCTGTACACTACCTGCTACCCCTGCCCGATGTGTCTTGGTGCGTGCATCTGGGCCAACATCAAAACGGTGTACTACGGCTGTACACCCCAGGATGCCCAGGCCATCGGATTTCGGGATGATTTCATCTACCGTTACATCCGAGGAGGATGCACCGATGAACAAATCCTAGAGCTCCTACCGAGCGACCGGGAGGCCTGTCTGCAACTGTTTGCTGAATATTCAGCACTGCAAAAGGAGATTTACTGAAGCTCTTGGTAATGTTCGGTACCCAACGCGAGGATGGCGTGGATGTGTTCGTCATTGAGCCGGTAGAGCACGTTGCGTCCGTCCTTTCTGAAACGGACCAAGCGACGGGCCCGCAGCAATTTCAACTGCTGGCTGATGGTGGATTGCTGCATGCCAAGCTCTTCACTGATGGCATTGACACCCCGCTCCCCTCCTTCCAAGAGAAACAGGATTTTCAGCCGTGTTGGATCTCCGAACACCTTGAAAAATTCGGCAATGTCCACAATCTCTTCTTCCAACGGCAACATATGATCACTCATGGCAACGTACCCCTTGTTAGTGATAAGTATACCAATACTGTCCCAAAATAGAAAGGCTGGAAGAAAGAGGTCCCCCGTATTTCCAAACACCGATTTTTACGATACATTTCAGCTATCCTGACCCGTACGGGGTGGGATGCATCACTCGCCCACATTGCACAAGACCCCCCTAGGAGGCACAAGATATGGACATAAAGAAAGATGCTGCGAAACTGATTCTCGATGGAAAGGAAGTGGACCTTACGGTTATCACGGACAACATGGGAGGGAAGTCAATCGACATTACCGCCCTGCGCAAACAGACGGGGTTCATCACCTATGACCCAGGCTTCGTCAATACCGGATCATGCATGAGCTCAATCTGCTTCGTCGATGGTGAACGGGGAATCCTTCGCTATCGAGGCTATGACATCGAGGATTTGGTTGAAAACTGCGACTTTGTCGAAGTTGCTCATCTTCTGATCAAGGGGGACCTGCCCAATCTTGCTCAACGCCATACCTACGCAGAGATGCTCAACCGCCACTCTCTCTTGCACGTGGACATGAGAAACTTTTTCCGCGACTATCCGCAGGAAGCTCATCCCATGTCCATTCTTTCAGCTATGGTGGCATCGCTTTCAGCCTTCTACCCCGAACTTGAGGATGTCGATCCAGAAGAGAACGTCGACCTCACCGTCAGCCGTTTGCTCTCCAAAATGAGAACCATCGCTGCCTTCAGTTACCGGCAGATGAACGGACTTGATTTCGTCGACCCCTCCTACAAATACTCCTACTGTGAGAACTTTTTGAATATGCTCTTCCATACCCCGGTGAATGCCTACGTTCCCGATCCCTTGCACGTCAAGGCTTTGAACATCCTGCTCATCCTCCATGCAGACCACGAACAGAACTGCTCTACCAGTGCAGTGCGACTGGTGGCCAGCAGCGAGGCAAACCTCTATGCATCGGTTGCAGCAGGCTGTTGTGCCCTGTGGGGGAGCAAGCACGGTGGGGCCAACCAGGCGGTCATGCAGATGCTTATGCAAATCCACTCTGAGGGCTTGAGTGTAGAGAAGGTCATTGAGATGGCAAAGGACAAAGAGTCCAGTTTCCGCCTCTCAGGTTTTGGTCACAGGATTTACAAGACGTATGATCCGCGAGCGAAAATTGCAAAGCGCCTGTGTCAGCAAATTCTCGGTGCGGACAGCCAGACCGACCCGCTGCTGCAGATTGCCATGGACCTCGAACAGGCAGCTCTGAAGGATCCATTCTTTGTTGAGCGTAACCTCTACCCCAATGTAGACTTCTATACCGGAATCATCTTCCACGCCATGGGTATCCCTGAATCGATGTTCACGGTCCTCTTTGCCATGGGCAGGCTTCCCGGCTGGATCGCTCACTGGCTTGAGTGGAGACATGACCCCTATCAGAAGATCGGCCGGCCCAGACAGGTATACAGTGGCCCTCACGTACGTAAGGTGGTACCGCTTGAGGACCGATAAGGCGCTGATCTTTGACTTCAATGGTACGCTGTTTTGGGATACCGAGTATCACAAGGCAGCGTGGAGTGCCATCAGCAAACGGTATCGGGGTGTTGAGGTGAGTCGGTCTGAGAGCCATCACCTCAACGGCAGGACCAATGCAGAGACCATCGCCTACCTTCTTGGACGTAATCCAACAGCATCTGAGGTTCGTGCAATCAGCGAGGAGAAGGAGGGTTTGTATGAGCAAATCTGCCTTGCCAACCGTCCTCTCACGCTGGCACCTGGTGCCGTAGAGTTGATCAAGGCAGCAAAGGAACAAGACATCCCGGTGGCGATTGCAACCAGTGCCGGTGAGGACAACATCGAGCGATACAAAAAGTGGTTCAACCTCCTTTCGCTCTTTGATGAGTCGGCAATCATTTTCGACAATGGGAAGCGAAAGGGAAAACCTGAGCCTGACATCTATCTTGACGCCTGCAATGCCCTGGGCATGGAAGCCCGGTTGTGTACGGTTTTCGAGGACACCCGAGCCGGAATCCAGTCCGCCTATCGAGCACACATCGGCAGCATCATCGCCGTGGCAAGTCCTGGTTCTGACACCCAGACAATCAAGGGCATGGATGGTGTCCATGCCCTCATTACCGATTTCTCTGCGTATCGCCTAGAGTAGACTGACCAGATAGCTGCCGAAAGCCTCTGTATCCAAGAGCGTAGCCGTACGCCCCTCCTGAACCATGAGACGATGGAAATCACTGGTGACCATACCCTCAGATAGTGCCTTGCGTACAGCAAGGCGCATCAAGGTGGCAGCTTCAGTCCACCCAAGATACTCGAGCATCATCTGCGCGGAGAGCACCAAGGAGAGTGGATTGACCAACTTCTTTCCTGCAATATCTGGGGCCGTGCCATGCGTAGCCTCGAAGATCGCAAAACCACTGTCAAAGTTGATGTTTGCACCAGGGGCAATACCGATGCCCCCAACCTCTGCTGCCAAAGCATCCGAGACATAGTCGCCGTTGAGATTCAGGGTGGCGATGACATCGTATGCCTCAGGTTTGAGCAGGATGTTCTGCAGGAATGCATCACAGATGCAATCGTTGATATAGAGCGGGGTCTCCCCTTCACGAGGAATATACACCGTACCCTTCTCATCCTCGAGTGCACCGAATTCCCGCTTAGCCAGCGCATAGCCCCAGGCTCTGAATCCACCTTCGGTGAATTTCATGATATTGCCCTTGTGCACCAACGTAACACTTCTGCGATGATTCTCCAAAGCGTAGGTGATGGCACTGCGGATAAGGCGTTCGCTGCCCTCCACCGAGACGGGCTTAATCCCCACCGCACTGGTCTTGGGAAAGCGAATCTTCTTCACACCCATCTCTTTTTCCAGAAAGGTTATGACACGTTGCACTTCCTCACTTCCCGCTTCCCACTCGATGCCGGCATAGATGTCCTCGGTATTCTCCCTGAAGACAACCATATCAACCTTTTCAGGATGCTTGACCGGGGAAGGCACCCCCGGATAGTACTCCACGGGCCGAAGACAGACGTACAGATCAAGGGTTTGGCGCAACGTGACATTCAGCGAACGGATACCCTTGCCCACAGGAGTGGTCAAGGGGCCTTTGATCGCCACCTTGTAGGTATCAATGGCTTCAATGGTCTCGTCTGGGAGGTACGTTCCCACCCTATCCTTCGCCTTTTGTCCTGCGAGCACTTCCTTCCAAAGGATAGCCCGCTTGCCTGAATAGGCTTTCTTGACTGCCTGGTTTACAACCTTGTGCATTACTGCGGTAATCTCCGGCCCCACCCCATCCCCTTCGATGAAGGGAATGATCACCTGGTCGGGGACCACCAGCTTTCCGAGTTCCTTGGTTATCCTACCTTCCATCAGTTTCTCTCCTTGAGGATGTTGAGCAATCCACCACCGATCAGCATGGAGCGCTGTTCGTCGGTGATATCACACAACAGCCTGATCTCCAAGCTCTTTGTCTTGTTTTTCAGCACCACTTCCTTGCCTTCAATCTGCTGCTTCACGTTTTCAAGCACCAGCTCATCGTTTTGGTCAAGTTTCTGGTAGTCAGCCTCATCAACAAAAGTCAGCGGTATGATGCCGAAATTGCAAAGGTTGTTCTGGTGGATGCGTTCAATGGAAAGGGCGATTACAGCCTTCACTCCCAGATACATCGGACAGATGGCGGCATGCTCCCGGCTGGAACCCTGGCCATAGGAAGAGCCGGCAACGATGAAGTTGTCCTTTCCCCTATCCTGGTTCTCAGTGCATCGCTCGCTGAAGTGCTCATCCACAGGCTCGAACACATACTTCGAGTAGACAGGGATGTTCGATCGGTACTTCAGGCGGGCACCTGCAGGCATGATATGGTCGGTGGTGATCTTATCGCCCACCTTGATGGTTACATATCCTTCCAGCGACTCCTTGAGCGGGGTGTTCTTCGGAGGGTCACCGATATTCGGACCACGGAAGATCTGTACCTCAGCACCATCTTCAGGGGGGAATACGAACATCGTGTCATCAATGAGAAACTGGGTGGGATGGACTACCTTCGGATAGCTGATGCCATGGTCGGAAAGTGGATCGGTGAAACGGCCGGTGATGGCAGCCAGGGCGGCAGTCTCGGGGCTGACCAAGTACACCTGGCCGGTTTTGGTGCCACTTCTGCCTTCGAAGTTCCGGTTGCTGGTTCTCAGTGATACGCCCTCGGTTCCCGGACTCTGATGGTTGCCGATGCAAAAGCCACAAGCACTTTCCAAAATGCGGGCACCGCTTTGGATGAGCTTGCCCAATGAACCATCCTGACTGAGCATCAACAGCACTTCCCTGCTTCCCGGCGCTATGCCAAGGCTCACATTCGGTGCAACAGTGTGGCCATCAAGAATATCAGCGACCTTTTTCATATCTGCATAGCTGGAGTTAGTGCAAGATCCAATAAGTACCTGATCAACTGATTTCCCTGCCAACGAAGAGACGGGCGCTATGTTGCCCGGAGAGTGAGGACAGGCCATCTTGGGCTCAAGCGTTGAGAGGTCAATCTCAAAAAGCCCGTCATAGGTGGCATCTGCATCAGCTGCCAGCTCAGTCCAATCTGCTTCCCTTCCCTGGGCTTTCAGAAAGAGACGAGTCTTCTCATCTGAAGGGAAAAGACTGGTTGTCACCCCACATTCCGCTCCCATATTGCAGATGGTAGAACGCTCGGGAACTTCCAGTGACGCGACTCCTTCACCGGTATATTCAAAGATACAGTTTACATTGCCCTTCACTCCGTACCGTTCAAGCACGGTGAGAATTACATCCTTGGCACTCACCCAGTTGCGCAATTTCCCATGCAGTCGGATCTCAATGACCTTCGGGGCGATGAGATGGAAAGGCCCCCCTGCCATGGCAACCGCAACATCCAGGCCACCTGCGCCGATGGCAATCATGCCAAGTCCACCGCCGGTGGGAGTATGGCTGTCACTACCAAGCAAGGTCTTGCCCGGTTTGCCGAAACGCTCAAGGTGCACTTGGTGACAAATCCCATTTCCAGGACGGGAGAAGATGACGCCTTTTGCAGCGGCTACCGTCTGCAGGTAGCGGTGGTCATCGGCATTCTCAAAACCGACCTGGATGGTGTTATGGTCAACATAACTGACTGCAAGCTCATTCTGCACGCGTGGGAGGCCCATGGCCTCAAATTGCAGATAGGCCATCGTTCCCGTGGCGTCTTGGGTCAACGTCTGGTCGATCAGAATCCCAATCGGCTTCCCTGTTTCCAGAACTCCTTCCCGCAAGTGGGATGAGAGAATCTTCTCGGTCAATGTCTTTCCCATACCTATCTCCTAAACTATGCAAGATTGCTTCTAGTGTATACGATTCGAGGCTGGTGTGTAAAACCTTACCCTCTTCTTGTTTTCCTTGTCTCGAGCACAAGGGCAAGCAGCATCTCAATACATACCAATATCACAACAGAAGTCCCGATCAGACGCAAGAGCAAAGAGAAGGAGAGCTGCTCATACATGTATCCGCCGCCTACCGCTCCCAATATGGTACCTACCGTCAAGAGCACCTCATGGATAATCATTCTCTGCGAACGATTCACACTACCACTCGCCCCATGGAACATGCTCTGGTCATAGGCGAATGCAAACAGGATGCCGAAGAGGAAAAAGAAGAATGCGTACGGGATTACGGAGGTAAAGGTCATCGCCACCAAACAGGAAAAACCGAACACCAGTTGAACCAAGAAGATATAGCGGCGCTTGAAGTGCCAAAACTCAAGCTTGCCCAACATGAGAAAGCTGAGACAGGAGGAAACTCCGCGGACCAAGAGCAAAAGCCCTGTTCGGCTCTCACTGATATGAAGCACTTCTTTCGCATAGAGCGGAAAAATGGTGAGAATGACACTCATTCCGCTGTACAGGGCAATAATGCCTGCCCATGCGTAGAATCTAAGAGGAGTGCTTGCATCCACCTTTCCATTTGTCTGCTTGTCCTCATGCTCGCTTGAAACCGCACGAATCCCTGGAACGAGCGCACTGGCTAGGTAAATCAGCAGGAACACAAGGACAAAGAGGCCCAGCGAAACCACAAATGGAGTGGTGGTGGATACTTCCACCAAGAGGCCTGCGATAAAGGAAGAGATGCCTACACCGAAGGACCAGGAAAAATTGAAGGCATTGGTCACCTTGTTCAGGGCAGCCCCTTCCTTTCCGCGGGAAAACCACCCTTCTATCTGCGGCCACAACAAGCTCATGAATGCACCATACAGGGCAAGGGCACCATAGGCGACAGCCAAGGTGCTGGTAAGCATGAAAAGCAACACAGAAAGAGCCATTCCCGCAATGGAGAGTTCTACAAGGTGACGAGGTCTGAAGTGCACCGTAAAGCCTGAGCCCAGAATGCAGAAGAGCAAGTAGGTTGCAGGGCTGAGTGAAGCCGCAATACCGATTTGGTCTGCCCCAAGCTGGTAAAACGAACGCAAGTGGTAGACCAAAGCCAGATTGATCATGGCGATGGTCAACTGGGCAAGAAACGAAGCGATGTTGAGCACCCAGAACTGGATGGTGTCGGTTGTATGGGCGGTAGGTTGCATGACGGCTCCGATGCGTTGATGCCTGCAACTGTAATTCACAAGCGATTCTTGCGCAAGCGGTGAAAAACAGCTACCTTATGCATATGAACCAAGACCTGTTTTCAAATGCACCATTTCTTTCTGCTGCACTGGCTTTTTTTGTAGCTCAGTTTCTCAAGCCATTTGTCAATGCAATCTTTGAGCGTGTTTTTGATTGGAGGCTACTCTTCAGCACCGGCAGCATGCCTTCCAGCCATACAGCCGGAGTAATATCGTTGGTCACCAGCGTTGCGTTCACCCAAGGAGTAGGCTCTGTCTACTTTGCCATCAGCGCCACCTTTGCAGCAATTGTCATCCATGATGCCATGGGTATCAGGCGTGCAGCCGGCAAGCAAGCAGAGGTCATCAACGAGTGGAGCAGAATCCTCAGTGACATTCATCGCGAGGGGCAGTTTACCCCAGAGAATCTGAAGACAATGCTCGGACACTCATTCAGCCAAGTACTCGGGGGAACCTTGCTCGGCCTGATCATCGGCCTTTTGGTCACCAATCGGATAGTAGGGCTCTAAGTTGGCTCGAGTGCATGATTATGCACTTGCTTGACTTTCTTTCTCTCTCTTTGCATGATGGCCCTATGCAATTGCATGCAAGGAGTCTTTCATGAAACACAAGATACTCGTTTTATTGTCCGTCCTGCTTCTTCTCAGCAGCCTGCTTTTCGCACAAGGCAACAAGGAGAGCAAAGATGGGTATGTTTTCGCTTCGGATGCTACCTGGCCCCCGCTTGAGTTTGTCGAAAATGGCCAGCTGACCGGTTTTGAGGTAGAGTTGATGCCACTCATCGGTGAGAAAGTCGGTGTCACCATGACGGTGAAGAACATCCCCTGGGACACCATCTTCGCAGGTCTGGCCAACGGTGCGTATGACGGGGTGGCCAGCGGAGTAACCGTGACCGAAGAGAGAAAGGCCACCATGGATTTCTCCACTCCCATCCTCAAGGCGGGACAAGTGGTGATCATCCGCACGTCTGATGCGGCCAAGGTCAAGGGAATTGATGATCTTTCGGGAAAGAGGATTGGTGTACAGATTGGTACCACCGGTGATTTCGCCCTGGAGAACTATCCTGTTACCCGCAGAGCGTATGATGATATCGGTCTTGCCATCGAGGACCTGCTCAATGGCAACGTTGATGCAGCAGTCTGTGATTCGCTCATTGCAAGTGACTTTGTTCTCGCCAACGAGAACTACAAGTCCAAACTTTCCGTCGCTGGCGAGCCCTTCACGGAAGAAGACATCGCCATTGCGGTGAAGAAGGGCAACAAGGAGTTGCTTGATCTGGTGAACAACGGCCTTGAACTGGCCAAGAAAGACGGCTCATTTGATCAGCTGAAGAAAAAGTGGAATCTGTTGTAATCAGAGCATTAGATTTAGGGGGCTTCGGCCCCCTATTTTTATGCAAATTTTTACAATTTTCCGTATATTTATTCTTCAATAGTTGACATATCCTGTATAAGTATGCATTATTCGCATATCGAATGAAGGAGATCACCTATGAAAAAACTAGCCGCCCTGTTCATGATTCTTTTGGTATTGTCCTCTACCCTCCTGTTTGCACAGGCCCAGAAGGAAAGTGGAAAATCGTATGTCTTTGCTGCGAACTGCGCATGGCCGCCGCTTGAATTCGTTGATGAGAATGGCGATATCGTCGGCTTTGAGATCGACTTGGTCAATGAAATTGCTAAGGTGAACAACGTGAAGATCACCATCCGCAACGTGGCTTGGGAAGGGATTTTCGCAGGTCTTGCCAATGGAGCCTACGATGCAGTAGCCAGTGGTGTCTCCGTCACTGAGGAACGCAAGGCCACCATGGACTTCTCCACTCCCATCATGGTGATCACCCAGGCCATCCTCGCCCCGATTG
>JAAYQY010000307.1 GCA_012519125.1 Spirochaetales bacterium | reverse complement strand
TCACCTCGCCCCTTTACGGTGAAGGTATCATCTGAGTTTCTTTCAACCCTGATGGAGACGTTGCGCAGCGACTCCTTTTGCAATCGCTCCCAGATCTTGGCCGATGTCACCTGATTGCCTTCCCTGCCGGCAAGCGGACTGATGTTCTTGGAGAACAGCACAGAAACCGTCGGCTCGTCCACATGAATGCGATCCAATGCCATGGGAGATTCAACAGTGCAGATGGTATCACCAATATGTACATCCTCAACGCCGCTGAGCACAATGATGTCTCCACTGTATACCTTCGCAGCTTCCGAGAAGGTAGGCCCGTTGTAGGTCTGCAATTTACTCACCCGAAGCGGTTTCTGCACACCCCCTTCCTTGATGCAAACCAATGAATCATTGGTGGTCGCCATTCCGTTGATGACCTTTCCCACCGCCAATCTTCCCAGATAATCGCTGTAGGAGAGATCACTTACCAGCATCTGGAACGGCAATTCATCATCATAGACCGGAGCTGGAACCTTTTCGACGATGCAATCCATCAGCTGATGCAAATTATCATCCAAGTCTGTAGGAAGGAGGCCGCAGTGCCCATTCTTGCCTATGGCATAGAACACAGGCACATCAAGCATATTTTCATCATCTGCAAGCTCAAGCAGCAACTCGTAGACCTCTTGCACCACTTCTTCACTGCGTGCATCCTGGCGGTCCACCTTGTTGATGACAATGATGGGCTTGAGATGTTTTTTCAAGGCCTTCTCCAGCACAAAGCGTGTTTGGGGAAGCGGGCCTTCAGCAGCATCGACAAGCAGAACGACTCCATCAACCATGGAGAGTCCACGTTCTACTTCTCCACCGAAATCTGCGTGACCAGGGGTGTCAATGATGTTTATTTTTACACCCTTCCAGGTGATGGCACAGTTCTTCGCACTGATGGTGATGCCACGCTCACGCTCGATGGCCCCGCTGTCCATGATGCGATCTTGTGATCCATTCTTCATGAGACCGCTCTGTTTGAACAATCCATCGACGAGCGTGGTCTTGCCATGGTCGACATGCGCGATGATAGCGATGTTCCGAATCTTCGTATTGGTGATAATCATGAGAAATCCTTTCCAGCTCCTAAGCTCTCGCCCCGGTTCTCTTGTCCTTCTTCTCCAGGAAGAATTTCACAAGAATCAGGGTAAACATACAAAGGATGCTGAGGCTGATGGTAGCCAGTCCCCCGGCTATGCCCACCGCCTGGGCGACGGAGCCGACTATGATCGGCATGGTGATTGCTCCTACCGTAGCAGTGGCAATACAGGTTCCTGTTGCGATGGTGGAAGAGTTGAATTTCCTATCCATGGTAGAGAGTGTGGTGGGATAGGTCCCACTCATCGCAAGCCCGAACCCGAACAGACTTAGGTAAATCAGTGCAATATGCTCAACACTGATCATCATGAGAAAGAACACGATTTGCAGGGCACCAAGCATGACCAACAGGACATTCTTGTTCATTTTCACCGAAAGCGTTGCACAGATGAGTCTGCCAACGAGGATGAAGACCCACAGAGCGCTGCTGGTGGTCAGTGCCAAGCCTGGGCTCAGGCGCCCGGTATCATTGAAATAGGTGACCAGCCAACCGATGACCGAGGCTTCACCACAAAGATAGAAAAACAGGATGAATGTGTTGAGCCAGAACCTTCCGCTGCGCATGAAAGCCCGTCCCTCATCCTTCTGTTTTGTCTTCGGTTTGCCGGTCAGCGAGGAGCGGCTGAGAAAGAAGAGTACCGCCAGTTCGAAGAGCACCAGGACCCATGCGCTGACTCTCCAGTAGACGCCAAACACACTAGTGGTAAGGATGGCTAGAAACGGTGCAAGAAATGCTCCCACCGCAAAGGAGGCGTGCAACAGATTCAAGCTTGCAGTCTTGTTTTCAGCAATCTCGCTCATGACCACGTTGGTTATGTTGCTCATCGTTCCCCGCCCGATACCGGTGAAGGCAAATGCGAGCAAGAGAAGCAAGGGATTGCCGGAGAGGGTCATCAGCAAAAAGCCGATGACAATACCCAGGGACAGGGTCAGCGTGCTGTTCTTTCGACCGATCAGATACGGAAGATAGCCAGCGATGAGAAGTGCTGCGAAATTGCCTATCTGATGTGCGGAGATGACAGCACCACTGAGCACATAGCTCATCTGGTATTCGGTCTTCATGAACGGAAGAAGGGCTCCGATGAGCGTACTCATCATACCACTGGTGAAGAATGCAAAATATACGGTGTACATCAGATTCACATCTTCTGATCTGACCTTGAGAAGCTTGGAAAGTGAGGGCATGAAAAAGACTCCTGGAAATACGATGGGACGATTACCCTGGAAAGGTACTCCTATGTAATACCGTTATTTGCCAAGAATGTCCACTAGGTTCTGGGTATGGCGATCCCTATCGTTGCAACTGTTGTTTCATAGCCCGATTACAGGTGTACAGGGAAGCATCAGATCTGATCTACCGAGTAGGTGCTGATTATCCGCTTTTACCTACAACTGGAATTGAGATTAAAGAGCGCCCAATGCTTTGAGCATGCAACGACACTCTGCAATCGGGCATGCCTTATCCAACGAGTAGGATACAAACCATTCCCAGAGAATAACTCCTAGTTCCCAAGTCCCGCTTCAATTCGAGAAGCGAGATCAGCAAGCTTCTCCTCGATCAGGCCGATGGTCTGGATGAAGGCCTGCTCACCTTGGTTGCTAGGATCGTCAAGTCCCCAGTCTTCCCTATGCTTGCAAGGAAGATACGGGCAGTTCACATTACACCCCATGGTTATAAGGATATCGATGGGTGGAAGTTGGTCGATGAGCTTGGAATATTGTGTTGCTTCCATATCGATTTCATACAATTCCTTTATCATTCTAACAGCATCTTGATTAATTTTGTCTTTCGTCTCCGTTCCCCCGCTGTACGAAAAGAACAGATGCCCATACTTCAATTTCCCCAAAGCTTCAGCCATCTGGCTGCGGCAGGAGTTGTGGACGCATACAAAGGCAACATTTGGTTTTCTCATGACAAGCCTCTTGCTTTCCTGATGAGTTGGGCAACTTCCTGTGCATCGGCAACTCTCCCCGATACCAGCACCTTCTGATCTACTACCAAGGCGGGGGTGGCCATGACGCCAAACTCAGCAATCTTGGCAAAGTCAGTCACGTGCTCGATTGCACTGTCCTGGCCAAGACTCTCCAGTGCCTTTCGGGTATGCTCCTCCAATGCGTTGCAGGCCGCACACCCAGAGCCGAGAATCTTGATATCAGATGAGACCTCTTCAACGGTCTTCTGCTTTTTTCCAAATCCAAACAAAGCCATACAATGCTCCTTTCCCTACGACACGTAAGGACTGATTAAGTTGAAAAAGTATCCGATAAGGATGATCCCCACCGTCACTATTGTAAAAAACAAACCAAGCAATCGCGGCTTGACCGCCTTGCGCAAGAGAATCAGGGAAGGAAGGGAGAGCGCGGTTACTCCCATCATGAATGAGAGAATGGTTCCAAGCCCAACCCCCTTCGCCCACAATGCCTCTGCTATTGGGATAGTACCGAATATGTCTGCATACATAGGCACTCCAACCAAGGTAGCCAACCCC
>JAAYQY010000306.1 GCA_012519125.1 Spirochaetales bacterium | reverse complement strand
TTCAAACCCATGTTCCCGTTTTTCCACTCCAAGCACGGAGCCACACAGCAGCATCATCGTCTCACTCTTTTGGAATGCTTCCCGCTGTTCCTCACTCAAGCTCTCGTCCCTCGCCATGATATAGTTGAACGGCAGCAGCTTCTTGTCTTCAAGACGACTGTGCTCGTCGGTAGCCAGCTCATAGGCCTCCCTGCTGTCGTAGACATCCAGAGCTTGGGGGAACGCACACACTTGCAACGAGAGGAGGCTGTCCTCATCAATATGCTCAAGCGTAGCGGCATGCACAAGGTTGGCAATGAAGGCACTTCGTTCAGAAACGTTGGTCATCAGCAAGGTGATGGAGAGCACTTCGCCCTTCCCTACCTGAGCAAGAGGCTTTGCACTCCAGACACAACGACCACTGAGGTGCATATCGACCCCTGCTATCTCAACATCGTCGTTTTGCACGATGGTACGGAAAATCAAAGTCAGTCCACTATCCAAAAGCTTGGTATAGTATGCACCACCGGTTGCCTTGATGCGTTTCGCTTCCTTGAACCAGCGCATCAGTTGCTGTTGGTCCAGCTCTCCATCCTTGGCAAGCAACGTAAGTCCGGAATTCGCAAGATACAGTGCCATGAAAGCCTCCTGAAGGCTGATAGTGTACCACAGAGGAGTCTTGCAGGAAAGGCAAGGAACGGATAATCTGCTGGGCATGAAAGCGGAACAGCAACTCACCTTTCGTCAGGGGTGCATCGAAGGATCACCTATTTTTGTGGGATACTTTCCCACCGCAATGGCCTTCGGCCTGGTATGCAGGGACCTGGGTCTCAGAATTTGGGAAGCCGTGCTCTTCTCAGTGACCAACTTCGCAGGAAGCGGCCAGTTTCTCGCAGCCAGCCTCATCCGCTCTGGTTCCATCCTGCTTGAAATCTTCATCAGCGTGCTATTGGTCAACTTACGATACTCCTTCATGGGAGCAGAACTGAGCCGAAAGCTCGAGAAAGGAATCGGGGGCATTGCACGTGTACTGCTTGCCCACGGCACCACAGACGAGGTATTCAGCGTTGCGGTGCTTCACCGTTTGCCCATAACCAAACCCTATTTGGCTGGACTTGAGCTTACCGCATACCTTGGATGGGTAAGTGGGACTGCCGTGGGATTCTTGGTAGGGATGGTACTGCCTTCGGCACTGCAGATGGCTGTTGGGGTGACGCTCTATGCGATGTTCAGTTCCTTGCTTGCCCAGGAGTTTCGCCAGAAGGGCTTGAACGTGCTCATCATTGCTCTCATTTCCGCTTCTCTCAACTCGTTTCTGATTCTGGTACTGAAATGGGGAGTAGGCTACTCGTTCGTCCTCTCCATGCTCACCGCCAGCTTCCTGGGAGCATGGTTCATCACAGAGGAGGAGTACAGAGCATGAATACGCAATTGCCTTTCATCATTCCCATCCTTGTCAGTGCCCTCGCAACATTTTTGGTAAGGATACTCCCCTACTATGTGACGTTTCTTGATAGGCTTCCTCCCTTTCTCTCCAGAAGCCTCAGACTGCTTCCCATCGCAGCCCTTGGACCCCTTATCTTCCCAGGTGTCATTGTTGATTTTCCCAACCGCTGGTATGCCGGCTTGGTTGCCGTCATGGTCTCCTCGCTGATCGCCTATCGACGCAATGGCATGATCATCCCCATCCTCAGCAGCATTTTGGTTACCTACCTCCTCTTGCTCTGACTTGCATGCACGCAGGTTTTCAGCGTACGATAAGCCATGTTTGATGCACACCGCCACTTCTCGCATGCAAGAGCCTCTGCAAACGCCCTCTATGCAACCAGCAAGCCCGGGGAATGGGTACGTCTTGCAGGGATGCAACACCCAGCTATAGGGGGTGTCGGAGCTCTGCCGGAGAGGCCGCTTCCTCCTTCAGGAATGCTGTACGATGTGCTGTCAAGACAGTCAGATCTGCAGGTAGCTGAGGTAGGATTGGACCGGAGATGGCCGGATGCAGAAGCCCAGCAACTCTTCTTGCTGGAAGTGCTGGACATTGCGTACATCCTTGAACGGAGTGTGAGCCTACACTGTGTTCGCAGGGATGGCCTTCTTTTGAGCATGCTCAAAAGACAAGGCAAGCGCCTTCCTACGCTGCTCTGGCACGGATGCACGCTAAGCTGGGAGAGTGCCAGACAAGCTTCGAAGATGGGTATCATCCTCTCCTTTTCCCCTTCACTGTACAGCAGCAGTCTTGCCCGGGAAGCGAAGCGACTCACTTCACTTCGCTTCGCTCTGGAAACAGACTTTGCACAGGAGGAAGAAGATGCGTATGATACCTACGTTTCAGAGCATCTTGCCACCTTCTCACAGTTGACAGGAAGCTCAAGCGATGCCTTGATAAGGAACAATGATGAAATCAGAGCAATTCTTACGAATCAGTCGCCTGCTCGGTGACGAGAAAGTCCAGTCACTCCACCAGAAACACGTGGTGGTTGTAGGGTTGGGAGCTGTCGGGGGCATGTGCCTCGAATCGCTTGTCCGTAGCGGTGTTGGCAACCTCAGGCTTGTCGACTTCGATACGGTGGGCATCACCAACCTCAACAGGCAGGTCTTGGCCACCTATGACACCCTGGGCAAGCTCAAGACAGAGGTGGCAAAGGACCGGATACAGGCAATCAATCCCTCTTGTACCGTTGAGGCGCTCCCCTTGTTCGTCCAAGCTGAGACCATGGAGAGCATTTTGGAAGGCCAGGTAGACCTGGTGGTTGATGCCATCGACTCCCTCAATCCCAAGTGTGCCCTGCTCCAGGCAGCCTATGAGCGGGGCATCCCCGTGGTAAGCAGCATGGGTGCTGCACTGCGTCGAGATCCTTTCCTGGTCCGAAAAGCCGATCTGATGGACACCTACGGTTGCCCCTTGGCTCGCCAAGTGCGCACAAACCTGCGCAAGCGCGGCATAGGGCGTGGCATTGAAGTGATATTCAGTCCCGAAGTGGTTCGCTTCACCTACAAGAACCCCGAGGAAGAAGAACACGCGGATTTCAATGAGCAGATCATTGACCGCGGGCGCAAACGCAATGTACTGGGCAGCCTGCCCACGGTGACGGCAATCTTT
Source organism: Spirochaetales bacterium (assembly GCA_012519125.1). Classification (GTDB taxonomy): domain Bacteria; phylum Spirochaetota; class Spirochaetia; order Sphaerochaetales; family Sphaerochaetaceae; genus Sphaerochaeta. The sequence goes on along the minus strand of JAAYQY010000306.1, from coordinate 1,006 downwards.
GGACAAAATCTTGCACACCTTGCCCTGAAGAAGCTGCTGGATGAGGAGAGCCTCTCAGGTGAGGCCGCCTGGAATCCTAAGGATAAGCAACCTACACGCTGAAAGACTCACTCAAGCTCTTAGAGAGTGCAGGCAATCGGGGTGAAAAAGGCAGGGGTGTGAAAATCCGGCTTGAGCGTCCCGATCTCATGGGCACAGAGATAGTGTGGCTTTGCCAACTTGTCGCCGCAACAGTAAAAGTTGCCGACCAAAGAGACCGTATCCAGGGTCTCTCCTGCTTCCAATACACCCAAGGAGACCAAATCCAGACTCAATTCAGCCTTCCACCGGCTCTGTTTGGTGTTGTTCTCCATAATCTCCACACGATAGGGAATGGTCTCGATCACCGAGACAGGAAGCAGCGTCCTGGTATGGCGTGACTGTCCTCTTCCAACCAGTATCTTGGTGCTGGCACTGCACTCAACATTGATATACTCATCACTGCCCTTCCGAGCAAGGAAGGCCTCAACACAACTGTCTTCCCAGACTCGTCCATTGTGTTCACTGACCATGCGTCTCAGCTGAGGCTCACGGACTTGGAAGCGCAGATGCAACACAGAGCCCTCCCAGCTGAGTTTCAGACTCGCTTCCACATCATCTGATTCTCCCCAACACTGTTTGAGCACAACCGAAAGACTCTTGTCCAAAGGAACCTTGTGTACCGTTATCATCGCATCTTACCCCCAGAGTATCCAAAAAAGTATAAAGGAGAACCGAGCGCTGTCCAAGCACCGAATGAAGCAAAGGAAGAAGAAATGAGTCTTCTCTGACAGGTGAAAACCGAAGGAGAATCGAGATGAAAACCAAATCAGTCCTAGCAGCACTTCTTCTGCTTCTGCTGGTGCTTGCATTCGGATGTGACCACAAGACTCAGCAAAAAGAGAGTGCCACCCTCAGACTCGTACTGCATGCCGACCATTTTGCCACTCAGCGTGCATTGACACCGGAACAAAGCGCAATGGAAATC
>JAAYQY010000305.1 GCA_012519125.1 Spirochaetales bacterium | reverse complement strand
GATGGGCAAGCCTTGCTTGAGTATTTCATCCAAGCTGACCTTGCCACCCGACTGAAGACCGGCTCTTACCTCATGGAAAAGGATCTTGCATTTGAAGAGATCGGGGCCTTGCTCACCTCCATCTCAGAGGAGGTGGTGCTTACGATCAGCCCAGCCTTCACGCTGAAGAGCATAGACCAGTATCTGTCCAGCCGTCTCTCCACTGCTCAAGGGAGCTTCTTGCAGGCAACCGAGAATCTGGTAAGTGCCTACCAGCTTGGCTTTGGCGAAGGGTGGTTGCTCAGTGGAAGCTACACAGTAACACGAGAGCGTTCGGCAGAGATGCTCGCGCTGGCCATGTATGAGGCAATGCTGGCCGAGGTACGCCAGCACCTCTCCTCTCCATTGGTGGAGGAATATTCGATTGAGCAGCTGCTCATCATCGCCTCCATGATTCAGGCAGAAACCCAGAATGTAGGGGAAATGAGGCTCATCTCCTCGGTAATCCACAACCGTCTGGCCAATGGGGAACCCTTGGGCATAGATGCAACCACCCGCTATGAGCTTGATGACTGGGTCAATCCCATTCCCACTTCAGCCTTGGAGTCCAAGACCCCCTACAATACCCGTCGCAGGGTAGGGCTTCCTCCCACCGGAATCTGCAGCCCCTCAAAGGAAGCGGTGTACGCAGCATTCTTTCCCCAGCAAAGCGACTACTTCTACTACCTGCATGGGTTGGACAAGCAGATTCACTTCGCCAAGACCTATGAGGAGCACAAGGAGAACATCAAGGCGTTTCGTCAGGCTCCCTGAACGAGAGGACAAACGAGTAGATGATGGGAAGGAAGGCGAGAAGAGGGATGGCTATCATGAACAGCAGTGCCGAATTGAGGTTCAGCAGCAGTCCTGCCAGCAGTGCGATGCTCACTGCAGTCCACAGCCACCCGGTGAAGCGATGGGTCTTGTTCCAGTTGTACTCGCTCGCCAAGGTCCACGGCAGTTTGATGCCGATGGTATAGTTCTGTCTGCATTTTGGCAGATAGTTTCCCAGGATGAGGAAGAGCAGGCTGACAAAAAGGGGAACAACCCTCTCCACCGGAATGTCATTTCCCAGTGCGATGAGCAGGGTTATCGGCATGACCAGCAGGGAAACCGAGGCAACTATCCACCGCGAGATGTGATAGATGCGTGATTTCGCATCACGTTTCGGGTCAAACTTCAGTCCTAACTGAAGGATAAGGTTGAAGAGCGCAAGCAGGAGGGGGATGCCGAAGGCTGCAAAAGCCTTGTGGGCGTAGTTGTCCGGATTGCCGCTTGCATCGAAGTGTATGGGGACTTGCTCGGGCAGGCGGTCGTACACAGAGAGTGAAAAGAGGATGGGCAGGATGCAGACCAAGGTGGTCAGCACCAAAGTCCGGTCAATCAGCTTGGTCTTGGGTTTCATCGGTCCCTCCAGTAAACTGCGCGCACCAGAGCATGATCTCCTCAAACACCGATGCATTCAGTTCATAGTAGATGAAATTCTTATATTTGCTCTCTGTTATCAGGGAGGCTTTCTTGAGTAAGCTCAGATGATAGGAGACCGTGGCAGCAGAGAGGGAAGGGAAGTGCTGTACAATCTCACCGGCGCTCAGCCGTTCTTGCTTGAGCAAGGTCAGCATCTGGCGTCGTTGCGGATCTGAGATGGCTTTCATGGTCTCTGAGAATCCCATGGTCGCTCCTATTTCGAAAAAATTCTAAATAGATAGTAGCGAGGAGCCCTTGCAGAGTCAAGAGGTTTTGCAAAAGACAGAGAAAGGCCCCCACTCGGAAGAGCAGGGGCCTTGAGTACCGGCGATCGGACTTGAACCGATACAAGCTTGCGCTCAATAGATTTTGAGTCTATCGTGTCTACCAATTTCACCACGCCGGCGAAAGACTGAATCATGCTACCAAATCCAAACGGAAAATGCAACAGAGTTTGTGAAAAAGTAGGTCTCGATTGTTTTTTCGCACCATTTGCTTTACAGTGAAACCAAATGGAGGGAATCGTGAACACTGCCAAGAGATTGCTGGTCATGGTCCTGCTGCTTTGCATGGCCTTCTCTGCCCTTTCTGCACAGGATGCCGATGACATCCTCCTCGCCGATGTGCCGATTGCCTATGGGGAAGCACGGTTCAGAGAGAGGATCTTCGAGAGAACACAGGGAGAACGATCGGCGGTTGGTCTGGTCCTCAGTGGAGGGTCGGCACGAGCATTTGCCCATATAGGAGTGCTCAAATATTTGGAAGAGCAGGGAATCGTTCCTGATTTCATCATCAGCAACTCCATGGGGAGCATTGTCGGTCTGATGTATGCCGCAGGGCTCTCTCCTGACCAGATTCTGGAGAGCATCACCTCAGTTTCGATTCAGAGTCTCTTCGACCTGACCCTTCCCTTGCAAGGTGGACTGCTCGACTCTTCACGGTTCATTGCAAAGATGACCTCTCTTTTGGGTGAGAACACCAAGCTTGAGGAGCTTCCCATTCCCATCATCGTCATTGCCGAAGACATGGTCACCAAACGCCAGATTCTGATCAGCGAAGGGGACTTCTCCACGGTACTTCGGGCAAGTTACGCCCTTCCTGTGTATTTTCAGCCGGTAGAGTTCAGAGGACACCTCTTGCTCGATGGCGGGGTGACGAACCTTGTTCCGGTCGATCTTGCATCCTCCTTTGCAGACTCGCTGATTATCTCCACCACCTTCTATGATGTGGATACCCTCAATCTTCGCAATCCTCTTACCATTCTCAATGTCTCGGTGGATCTCGGAAAGCGGCGAAGGGGCGTGGAAGAGCTCAAGCGGGCCCTCCCCGAAGCAATCTGGATTCGCAATATGGTTGAAGATGTCTCCTTCATGGAGTTTTCCAAGGTTGAGTACCTTGCCCAGAAGGGGTATGAGTCAGCCGCTTTGCAAGCCGAGGAGCTGGGAAAGCTTCCCAAGCTGAAAGACAGCTTTGCCCTCGATGATCTGAGGGTACAACTGGGACAACAGGTGGCTGCGAGCTATGATGCCTATCGCCTTTTCAAGCAAGTGCCGCTTACCAAAGCATCCCACTTGCTGGGAATCGGGTTTGACTCGGACTTTGGGACCGATGACACCACGCTGCTCAAGGATGATACCACCTTGGGTTTGAAATACCTCTATAGGAGTGGCAATCTGTCGGTTGGGGTGAATTCCGGTTACTCACTCAACTTGGTGAGCAACGACCAATTCTCTGCATCTCCTGCCGTCAGGGCCCAAGTGGACTATGTATTTTTGAAGTATCTCAGAGCGAGCGGCTATGCAGCATACGTCCATGAAATCGCAACGAATGCACCCATGCTCTCGCTTGGGGCTAATCTGGAGGGGAGGATGTACTTCTTGGAGGATACCCTTCGCCTCAGTCTGACCAACGCTGTGGAACATCTCAGTGATTTCAAGAACAGCGCTAATCTCAACTATTTTGATGGAAACATGTATCTCTACCATGCTCGGCTGCAGGCACGCCTGCTGCCCAAGGGCACCGGGTCGTGGCATATTCCAGACTCCAGTTTCTCGGTGAGTTACCAGATACTTGGCGACTATGGCACATCCAGGTCGTTCTTGGGCTCGAGGGTGGAGACTGAGCTGGCAGATGGAAAGACCGGTTTGTTCGGTACGCTGAAGACCTTCAATCGTTTTGCCCTGGATGGCAAGGGAGATGTTCCCTTCTTCCTCTCCGATGGTTTCAGGACCACCAGCAGTACCATAAAAGGCCAAGGCCATGATCTTTCCCTAGCGGTGAATCCTGCAAACCATCTGGTAGGCATGCAAATGAGCTTTGGCTACCGACCGGTGAATTTCAATCCCACCATGGCTGAGCTGCTGCTCTTCAGGAACAGCTCCGTGGCCATCTATACCGACTTGTTGTGGTATGAGAAGAGCTTTGAGCCGGCCTTGTCCTTGGGCTTGGAGCTTCATACCGATATCTCGCTTCTGGGCATCCGCACCCTGCCGCTTACCATCTACGGAGGGTGGGATCAGAAGGTGAATACCTTTGTCTGGGGATTCTGGTTCAACGTAGCGTTCTAATTCTCTTCCAAACCATGTTTTCTGAGGTATTCGAGGTCTTCCTCGGTCAACTCAGTATTGGGCAGGCGCTCAGACTCTTGGAGTTTGCGCGCCTGTTTTTCCTGCTTCTTGGGAAGTGAGGCAAATCCCTCCAAAGTCAGTGCTTCTTCACGTTCAAACTCCCCAGAAAGGGGGGCGGGCAGCTTTCCAGAGGCAACAGATGCACAATCCTTATCGATTTCGACTGCTGTCTTTCTTCTGGTGTCAGGATCCTTGAGCAGGGAGAGCATCTTCTCGATGGTCTCCATCTTCATGCCGCTGGTATTGGAATAACGTGCGCCAAGTGCAGATTCGAGCAACTCCATGGCTTCCCCTACCAACCCGTAGTGGAGTTTCACCTGGGCATAGTGTACGTAGGGTTCAGGGAATCTGGGCTTGCGTTCCACCAACTCACGATAGAGCTCTCCTGCTTCCACCCACTCTCCCTTGATAAGGTGTATCCAGCCTCTGTTGTCACGGATGCCGGGACTGGTGTTCTCCAGGTTTCCGCTCTCCTCCAAGAGTTCCTCAGCCTTGGCAAGATCGCCCTGTTCGAGGGCGTAGGTGGTGTAGTTGATGAAGAGATTCTTGTCACGGTAGCCGCTCTGATAAACTTCCTCGACCGTTTGGAGAGCCTTGTCCAGGTCTCCTTCCATCCAGTAGGCCATACTGACCATCGTCTTGGCAACCTTGTCCAAGGTTTCGTCCCGACCCTTGGTCGAGGAAAGGTACTCTTCGATGATTTGCTTGCCCTCCTGGGCATCTCCGCGCTGGAGAAACATGCTTGCTGCCGTTACCCGGAAGGTGGGCAGGAGCCCTGAACGCATGGCTTTTCGGTAGAGTGGCCAAGCAAGCTCCCAATCCTTGCTGTTGGTGCTCGTAATCTTCCGGTTTGCCCGGATGTAGAGGATCAAGGCGCGCTTCCAGTAGAGCAGTCCGCCGAGCAGCAAGGCTACCAGAAGGTATTTGCTGTATGTGGGGATCGGCAGGGTGAAGATGATGACCACAATCAGGAGGGTCAGCCACAGTCCAAGATTCTTATTGCGTTTCATACCAGTACACCTCGTTCTATTTCTCATACTCTACAAGGATTGGCAGGTGGTTGCAAGAGCGGTTGGTTTGTGTGTATCGTAAGCATATGGAAGAGCACGATATCCTGGTCCATGCCTGTTGCGGACCCTGCAGTACAGCCAGCATTGAGCGTATGCTTGAGGAGGGGTGGAACCCTGTGCTCTACTTCTCAAACTCCAACATTTTCCCCGAGCAGGAAGCAGATAAGCGGTATGAGGCCCTCTTGGAAGTTGCCAGGGTGTACAACCTGAAGGTAATTCGGGAGCACTATGACCACCAAGGATGGCTTGATGCGGTGAAAGGTCATGAGGGTGAGCGTGAGGGTGGAAGCCGCTGCGAGCTCTGTTTTGCCTACAACCTCCGCGAGGCGAGTGAAAAGGCGAAACAGCTGGGCTTTCTTCACTTCACCACTACCCTGACCGTCAGCCGTTTCAAGAACAGCAAGACCATCTTCCGGGTAGGGGAGGCCTTCCCCGGCTTCGAAGCGTTGGACTTCAAGAAGAAGGGCGGGTTTGAAAAGAGTGTAGCGTTATCCAAGGAGCTGGGAATCTATCGTCAGCACTACTGTGGCTGTGAGTTCTCCCGTTTGTAAGCCTCTCTTTGCCAGCAGGCTTCTCTGATGCTATACTCTTCTCTTACGGGGAGGTGGTCATGCTGAGAAGATTACTGAAATTTCTTACGGGAAGGCTCTTCATCTCCTTGGTCCTTGTCGCCTTCCAGATTGCTTTCCTTGTCTACATCTTCTCCTTTGCCCAGAACGACACCCTCTGGATACAGCTCTTTTCAGCTCTCTCCATCCTCATGACCTTGGTGGTGGTCGTGCGCGACCTCAATCCAGCCTACAAGATTGGCTGGATGCTGATCTTCATGATCTTTCCTGTCTACGGCGGCTTTCTGTACCTGCTTTTCGGAAACAGAAGGCTCAATGCCCGACTGAGAAAGCGTCTTGAGCAGTTGAACATCTTCTACAAGAAGGGCGTGGAAGGGGGCATGTACAGCGAGCTGCTCCCCATGCAGGCTCTCTCCTCCTATTCCAGAACCTTGGCAAGACAAGCACAATATATTGCAAACATCAGCGGCTATCCGGTATGGGGAAATACTGAAGTGGAGTACTTTCCCAGTGGAGAGAGCTGGGCGCTCGATGTGCTTTCCGAACTCAAGAAGGCAAAGTCCTTCATCTTCATGGAGTTCTTCATCATCAGTGAGGGCGAACTCTGGGATACCATCCTCAGTGTCTTGCTGGAGAAGCGGAAGATGGGGGTGCAGGTGCGCTTGCTCTATGATGATGTGGGGTCCATCCTGAGGCTTCCCACTCACTTTGACCGTCGCTTGCGCTCCTTGGGTCTTGAGGTTGTCGCCTTCAATCCCCTGAGGGCGCACCTCAACAGCAGGCTCAACAGTCGTGACCACCGCAAGGTGATGGTAATCGACGGGAACATCGGGTACACCGGGGGAATGAACATAGCCGACGAGTATGTAAATCGTTTGCTGAAGTTCGGTCACTGGAAGGATACCGCTGTAAAGCTCAAAGGTGATGCGGTATGGAGTCTTTCGCAGATGTTCCTTCAGCTGTGGGCCTTCTCCACCTCAAATGCTGAGAACTTCGCACTCTATCGTCCGACACTCACCTGCCAGACCGATGGCTTTGTCCAACCCTTTGCCGACAACCCGTTGGACAACGAGAATGTTGCGGAGAATGCCTACATCCAGATCATCAGCATGGCCAAAAAGTATGTCTGGATCACCACCCCCTATCTGGTGCTGGACAATGAGATGCTCACTGCCCTGAAAATTGCTGCCCAGAGTGGGGTGGATGTGAGAATCATCACGCCCCATATGCCGGACAAGTGGTATGTCTTCGCCGTTACGAGACAAAACTATCGTCCGCTCTTGGAAGCAGGGGTAAGGATCTACGAGTATACCCCGGGTTTTTTGCATGCGAAGATGTTTGTCAGCGATGACAGGGTTGCCATCATAGGCACGATCAATATGGACTATCGCTCTTTCTATCTCCACTTTGAGAACGGTGTGGTTTTCTATGGTTCTTCAGTGATACGCCAGGTGTATGAGGATATCGCCCATACCCTGGATATCAGCAAGGAGATAGATATGGATTTCATGAAAAAACGTCCTTGGTACAAACGGATGACCGGGATGCTGCTCAAACTGGCAGCTCCCATGATGTAGGAGGCTTCATGCGATTTCTCAACTATGGATCGGTCAACATTGACCTGGTTTTCACCGTCGACCATATCGTCAAGGGTGGTGAAACATTACAGAGTTCTTCACTGACAAAGAGCGCTGGAGGCAAAGGTGCCAACCAAAGTGCTGCATTGGCGAAGGCAGGGGCTGAGGTGTTTCATGCCGGCAAGGTGGGAAGTGATGGGGACTTTTTACTCGAGATGCTTGCCGACTACGGGGTGGATACATCCTTCATCCGTCACTACGAAGGGGCAACCGGCCAGGCGTTGATCCAGCTTGACCGACATAAGCAAAATGCAATCCTGCTCTACGGCGGTGGCAATACGGAGATCACCAAGGAGGAGATTGATGAGACGCTCAAATCCTTCGGCAAGGGTGACATGCTGGTGCTGCAAAATGAGATTGTCCATACCGGTTATCTGATCGATGAGGCAAAGAAGCGGGGTCTCTCCCTCTGCATGAACCTTGTTCCCTTCGACCGAACTCTCTTCTCGCTTCCTCTTTCCAAGCTTGATTTGTTGGTTGTCAATGAGATTGAGGGAGCTGCGCTTGCCTCCCTGGGCGAGGATGCCCCCTTTTCGGAGATTCTCGAAAGCTTGGTCAAAGCCTATCCCGATACACAGATCCTTCTGACGGTGGGCAAGCAGGGTTGCTGGTACGGCTTTGAGGATGAGCGGATCCATGAAGGCATCTATGATACCAAGGTGGTCGATACCACTGCTGCTGGAGACACCTTCATCGGCTACTATCTTGCTTCTCTTGCCAGGGGACTTGGCGTTCGGGATGCATTGAAGTATGCAAGCAAGGCGGCAGGTCTTGCTGTCTCCCGACCGGGGGCCATGGCCTCCATCCCCCTCGCAGGCGAGGTCTTCGCCTAAATAAGGTTCATACATCCTGATCGCACAAAATTGAAGCCAGTAATGTTTCCCGCATTACTGGCTTCGGTATGTTTGCAAGCTTGTCTGTCCGGACGCGCTTAAGTCAAATCTCAGTTGGCGACCACGAACAGGGTTCTGTTCGTTCCTTCTTCTGCGACGCTGTAGGAGAAGTTGTTGGCGTTGGAAGCGACGGAGAAGCCGAACTCGTCGGCGGTGAAGGTGGTCCTCTCGGGGACGTAGGCATGGAGGCGGAGCACTGCGGTGTCGTTCATGCCTGCTGCGAACAGGGCAGAAGAGAGGAAGAGTGCTGTAAGAACTAGGGTGACTAACTTTTTCATCTTTTTCTCTCCTTTTCTGATCTTGTACCCAAATGATAGGTAAGATGTGAGAAGAAGTCAATATGGCAAACAAAATAATTCTATATATAATAAGAACTTAGCAAATGTCATATGTACGAAGAAGTAACCTATAACATCTACCTATAACTTCTCACATTGCACAAGTCTAAACGGGTTTAGCTGGCAGAAAACCTCACCTGTGACAGGGGGTAAACCAAGCTGGTAAGCGGCAAATGCAGAAAGGGAAGGAAACACACCTATGGCACAGCTGGTGATGTGACAAAAGACATGAACGAAGTCGGCCTTCACTTCTGACGTAAGGGCCGTGGGAGAAGTGGTCTGAACTTCTCCCATCTGAAAAGAGAAGGAAGTATGATTTTGGAAGACTACGCAATCGCATACGAACTTGCACTCCTAGGCAGGTTGCTCGATTGTCATGAATTCGCTTTCTCCGTACACTGAGCTGGACAGTTTGTGATTTTCGCTTAGATGATTGCTGCTGACAGAAATGCTGTCGCAAAGGATTCTTCTATGAAACGAATACGAATACTCTTTACCATAGCGTGCATCGCCCTCGCATTGCTTGGCTGTACCACTACCAACGTACCGGTTGCTGAAGAACTTCCCCCTGCTCCTCCTGTCCCAGTGGAAGAACTTGCCGTTCCTACGCCCCTTGCAGATATCGAGATGCCCCAGCGGTATCTGAAAGCTCCTCCGGTCAAGCGCTATGGCCCTGTGGTTGGAGTCATCAACTCCACCGGCTACACCCTTACCACCTTCGATCTTTTCAGTGATGCCATGTATTTTACACAGGATACACAGGTGAATTTGCTGGGAGAAGAACTTGAGGATGGGAAGCAGGCTCTCATCACGCTTTCACAGTATCCTGAACTGGAAGCTGCTCTCGCAGAGCGGGATGGCTCTCTCTTCAGCTTCAATGCCATCGATGGGGACGGAGACTTTTACTACGGAACCTGGGACCCCGAGAGGGAGAGCTGGAATATCGAAATCACCTTTGACATGTATCAGGAGCGAACCTATGCCAATCTGGTTCCCTCCTTTGGTGATTCCATTGTGGTGATCAACCACACCGCTTATCCCTTGGAAGCGTTGTACCTGGAGTCGAAGCACTTTCTCCAACTCGATGGGAGTGAAACCAACCTGCTCTATGGTGATGTTCTCGATGTAAGCAAGCAGCTGCGCATCCCCACCAAAGATCTTACAGCGTTGTCTGAGTACCTTACCTTCGATACATATGCCACGCTCTATCTCACCGCCATTGACCGTGATGGAGATCGCTACCAAGTGCTCTGGCATCCTACAACAGACCTGTGGGCAATAGAGCTGACGAGTGCCGACCTCAATTTCCCGCAAGAGGGACGATTCTTCATCACTGTTGCCAATGAGACGGAACGAACTCTGTGGTACCTGCATGCAGCCACTACAGAAGCGTATGAGGAGGGCTACCTTGGAGAGGACTTGATGGGGCTGAACATCCTCGACAGTGGGGAAGAGCTGGAAGTCGATCTCTCCGAAGTCGATGCTCTTACCGAGGCCCTAGGAGGAGCGAGCGATGAGGTGATACACCTCGTTGCGCTCACCAGTGACGGGGTCCGCTACCACCGGACCTTTGCACCGTACGCAGAGAGCAGGTATGTGGTCTTCGAAGAGCGAGACCACGATGGAGAGCAGGAGGAGGGGCCGAAGCTGACACTCTACAATGAGACACCCTCTGATTTGTGGTTTCTCTATCTTGCCACCGATGAGATGATCAAGCAGAAAGAGTTGGGAAGAGACCTTCTCGGGGATGAGATAGTGGATGTGGGTGAAGTCTTCTCCTTCAACCTCAGCTTGGCTCATGAGGATGAAGAGCTGAATTTCTACGCCTATGATTTCAATGATCAGGTGTATCACAAGAGGTGGAACCGCTTTTCCGATGGACTTGAACTCACCTTTACCGTTGAAGACTTGGCCGCAGATCCTGTCTTATAGATTTGGGTACTTGCAGGAGAGGCCTTCCCGCGGTAGTCTGAGGGTCAGGGGGAAGG
>JAAYQY010000304.1 GCA_012519125.1 Spirochaetales bacterium | reverse complement strand
GATTTCCCATGCCAAAGAGTGAGATGAGGCGCGAGAAATGTTTTTGGTTGATGATGTGCGGATAGTCACTGTGGTGCAGCGCTTCGTTGCCGAACATGGTACTGATCGCTTTCTTGAGGGCTTCCAGCAGAGGGGCTTGTGCTTTGCGTTCTACCAGAACGTAGTCGGGTGCGATGCAGGTCTGTCCTGCATTGAGGCACTTTCCCCAGATGATTCGCCGGGCAGCAAGCTCAACATCGCTGTCAGCTTCCACGATGACCGGGCTTTTCCCACCCAGCTCCAAGGTTACTGGGGTCAGTGTCTTCGCGGCTTCCTGCATCACGATCCTTCCTACCGTTGGGCTTCCGGTAAAGAAAATATGGTCGAAACGGTGGCTGAGCAGTTCCTGATTCATCTCACTGCCGCCTTGGAAGGTGGCCACATGATGACTGGGAAAGGTTTTGAAGAGGATTTCTTCCAGTACCTGGGAAGTGTGGGCACTGTACCGGGATGGCTTGAGGATGATGCAGTTTCCTGCGGCCAGAGCACTGACCAAGGGTGCGATACTGAGCTGGAATGGATAATTCCAAGGACTCATGATCAGCACCACGCCTTTAGGCTGGGCAATGGTGTATGCCTTGGAAGGAAATGAGAGCAGAGAGGCTTTTACCCGTTTCTTTGCAGCCCATCGGTCCAGATGCTTCAGATGGTTGTCGATTTCTTGGTAGACAAGGCCGATCTCTGTGGCAAAGGCTTCGAAGTCCGACTTGCCCAAATCCTCAAAGAGCGCATTCATGAGAGGTTTCTCATATTCACGGATACGCTTCTTCAAGCTTCTGAGTTGCTCTTTCCGCCAAGAAATGGACAGGGTTGTTCCGCTGGCAAAAAAGGTTCGCATCTCAGCAAGGCAAAGCTGGACTTCGTTCATGCATTCTCCCTCCCTTCTTCCAAAGTATTGCACTCAAGACAAGGCTTTGTCAAAACGAACTGTCTAGAAAGATTCGATGACAGCCTTGTCCAGATGGGTAAGGATGGCGCGCGCCAGCTCAATCGAAGCATCGACATCAACCATGCTGGCGACACCCCAGTGGGTATGGGCGTAGCGGACGGGGATTCCGATGACGATTGTCGGGATTCCCTGTTCGGCTAGGTGGAGGGCAGATGCATTGGTTGCACCCCCATCGCGAACACCTTTTTGTACGGGGATCCCATACTGCTGGGCCATATCAAGGGCAAACCGTTGGAAGCGTGGGTTGGTGATCATGCGTGAGTCGATGAAACGGAGCATCGGGCCTTTGCCCACCTTGGTTTGCTGCTGGTACGGGGGGAGAAAGGTATCATCGGCTGGGCTGCCTTCGAAGCAGATGGCTACATCCGGTTTGACTTTGCGGGCAGTAACTTGGGCACCTCGGCAACCGACCTCTTCCTGGCTGGCAAATCCTGCGACCAGATTCACCTTGAGCGCTTCATCCTTCAGATCCTCCAGTACATCAATGATGGTCGAACAGCCCAAACGGCAGTCAAAAGCTTTCCCGAAGAGCAGGTTGTTCTGTTCGTTGTAACTGCACTGGGCTTCAGGAATGACAGGGGAGGCAATGTCCACACCCAAGGAGAGTACTTCTTCACGACTGGTGCATCCGATATCGATGAAAAGACTGCTGATCTCAGGAGTGCTCTTGCGCTCGGCCTCGCTCATATAGTGTGGGGGTTTTGAACCGATAATGCCGATTACCACACCTTTGCTCGCTGTCTGCACCCGAACCTTGTGGGCTGGGATGTTTGTGGTGACCCAGCCGCCGATGGGAATGAACTCAAGCATACCGTTATCCCTGATGGTCTTGACCATGAATCCCACTTCATCGGTATGGGCATCCAAGAGGACAGTAGGAAGGTGTTCATCATGTGAATCCCGATACAGGTACAGGTTGCGAAGGGAGTCCTCTTGAAAGGTTCCCAATCCCTCAGCTTCCTGCTTGATGACTTCAACCACCTCATCCTCAAACCCAGAGATGCCGTTCGCATCACAAATGCTTTGAATTCTGGAAAGATTACCCATGAAAGCCTCCTCTTCTGTCTTTCCATTATCCATAGTTTGGCTTTCTTGTATACCCGTTTTTGACCATGGCTTGACGTGCAAAAGCTGAATTTCTACAATGCCCTCAGGCGATGGGGTTCGCCTTCACTCTCTTTGACTGAGAACCGCAAAAGCATCGTGCTTTGCTGATAACTCCTGCAATCCTTGGAAGAAACCGGCCATCCTTTGGCTGGGGAGGTGTTGTATGGCTCTCAGTCTTGCCGAACTTATCGTTCTCTGTCTTTTTGCCGATTACTTTTTGAGTCGGATGCACATTCCCCCGCTGGTGGGCATGTTGGCAGTGGGCGCCCTGCTGGGTCCCCAATTGCTCAATCTTCTTGATCCCTCCCTCATTGCTGTCGGCAGCGACCTGAGGATGATCGCCCTTATTGTGATACTGCTTCGTGCAGGGTTTGAACTGTCCCGGGAGAGTTTGCATAAGGTTGGTTTGCAAGCGTTGTTGCTCTCTTTTCTCCCAGCCGTGTTTGAAACGCTGGTAATCGTCGCTCTTGGTCCTGGCATGCTGGGACTGAGCAGAATGGAGAGCTTGCTGCTTGGTTGTGTTCTGGCAGCAGTCTCCCCGGCTGTTGTGGTTCCTATGATGGTGCATTTCATCCAAGAGAAGAAAGGAACGGAAAAAGGAATTCCCACTTTGGTTTTGGCAGGGGCGAGTTTGGATGATGTCACTGTCATTGTTGCCTACAGCATCGTCCTTGGGTTGTACGCAGGCAATGATGCAAACCTTGCACGCGATCTTCTCTCCATCCCATTTTCCATTCTTTTTGCCATTGCTTTTGGGTTTGGCATCGGGCTTTTGCTCATCAGGATTTTTGAGCGGATCAATCCCCGTGCTACAAAACGGGCACTGGCCATTTTGGGCATCAGCATCTTCCTCGTCCATCTTGGGACATTTCTGGAAGCAAGACATATTCCCTTTGCAGCGTTGCTCTCGGTGATGGCCATCGGATTCATCATTCTTGAGAAACGGGAAGCAATGGCCCATGAACTCTCTGCGAAGTTCGGAAAAATCTGGATCTTTGCCCAGATTATCCTTTTTGCCATGGTAGGTTCCCAAGTGGATTTTGCTTCGGCACGATTTGCTGGCTTCAAAGGGGTCGCCTTGATCCTGATCGCGCTCGCCGGGCGTTCAGTCGGCACCTATCTGTGCACCCTCGGCTCCGGTTTCAATGCCAAGGAGAAACTGTTCATCGTCATCTCGTATCTTCCCAAGGCAACGGTACAAGCAGCGATAGGGTCGGGACCGTTGTTTCTGATGATGGAGAAAGGAATGCCTCTCCAACCGGGAAAAATCATTCTTGCCGTTGCGGTCATGAGCATTCTGATTACCGCTCCGCTTGGATCCTTGGCTATCAGCTGGGCAGGGGAGCACTTATTGTCCGATGATACGCGAGCGCACATAAGCAGCCTCTCTGCCGTAGAGGAGAGCGAAGGTGCCTATGCATTGATGAAGGATTGAACGAGGGAGCTGCAACCTGAAGGATTGCGGGTGTGGATACAAGGTCTTCAGATTGCAGCCCGGAAGAAGGGTACATCACCAAGATGGATGGTAGCTGATTGGGAGATAAGATGCTATTGATATCCATCCTGTTATTTTGTTTCTATACCGAGTTCTACCAGAAGTCAAGAGTACGCCTTGGCTTTCTTTGATGAGTCTATCCTAGAGACAACCAATCCTTGCTGAAGGACACATTAGGCCAAAAAAAAGGAATCTGCATCACGCAGATTCCAGTACAATTCATCTCCTAGGGGAATTGAACCCCTGTTGTCGGGATGAAAACCCGATGTCCTAACCACTAGACGAAGGAGACATTGGTTGCACTATGTAAAACAGAGGCAATTTGAGCCGCACAGGATTCGGACCTGTGACCCACGCCTTAAAAGGGCGTTGCTCTACCAACTGAGCTAGCGGCCCCTGCAACGTAAAGGACTATAGCAGAGAGCAAGAAAGGGTGTCAACTACTTGCAGCAAAAAATGCGTTACTGATAATGCCGATCACGTGGGAGAAGGTAGAGTGAATTTGCTTGTTCCATAAGTTCTTGTGTCACCATGGTTTTTCCTTGGTAGTCTGCAATGGTCTGTGCCAGCTTGCAGCAGAGCAAGGCTCGTCTCATGCTGCCTTCCCGGTACCTGCTGAGGCGGGTATGCAATGGCAAGAGCTTTATGAGCTGTGCATCGGTTCGTTGATTCAGAATCTTTCTCACCTCAGCGATTCGGCCAAAGTCATAGCTTGTGTGCTGTAATTTGCTCACCAATAGGTTTTCCGGTTCCACGCTGGTGCAGATGGCAAGGCGATCGAGAAGAGGATGTCCCAAATTTGCCCAAAACCGGTCTATCTTCTGTTCAGAGCAGAGACAGGGAACATCACGAGAACCAAGGTTGCTGCAGGTGCAGGCATTAGTGGCACATCCAAGCAAAAAGGAGAGCGGATAGCTTCCGATGGCATGGGTATCAAGCAGGGATGCAAGCGAGGTACGGACCTTCGGTTTGAGGGTTGCCAGCTCATCGGCGAGCAGAGCTCCCCCATGGGCTTTGCAGATCCAAGGGATTTTCCCACTGACCAGATCCTGCTGCTGCATGGTGCTTGAAATCGATAGGGAAGGAGGCCGTTGGAGCGTCCTGTTGTGCAAGGCGTACACTTCTTGCTGCACGTTCCCTTCAAGTGGGGGTAGCAGCAGCTGCAGTCGGCTGAGAAGCAGTGTTTTTCCCGCACCGGGAGGCCCATAGAACAGAAAGGGCAGATTGCCTGCACTTGCATAGATGAGGGCCTCTTTCGCACGTTCAAGACCGAGGATTCCCCGAAAGGGATCACGTTCATGCAACGAGGATGCTTCAGCTTGGGGTGCACTGGCCAGGTGGCCTTGGTGTTGGAGTGCAAACCTATAGAGATGAGCGAGGGCTTGGTCAATTGTTTTGCTGATGTGGATCTGTGGGGTATCCTCCGAGGCCAAGGATGTGTCAGAGAGGTTTGTCAGGACCAAGTCTATACCTTGCTGTCTGCACAAGTGGGGGATGTCCCTCAAAGAAGGTGATGGCGCAATAGTGCCTTCCAGGTCAACTTGACCGTAGATGAGTACCCGGTGGGGACAGAGTGTGAGCAGCTGTTTTTCCAACGCATGCAAGGCGACAATTACCGCAAAGAGCAGGTGCATAGGGTCCCCATTTGCCGGAAGCTGGATGGTCGCCCTCGGAACAAGCGAAAAAAAGGGTTCAAGCCCCAACCGAAGGTGCTTTGCCTTCGATTGGGAAAGCCCCAGGGTATTGAATTCGGTGATGCTTTCCCGAATGTGGATGGGAATAAGATGGCCGGTGAACTCCTGGTTCTGATATCCATAAATCTGCATATCTTCCAAGAGCTCTTCTTATTGCTCCTGCTTCAGCATCCTGGTGAGGTTTTTCATTTGGATACGATAGGCAAAAACCAACAGCAGTGCTGCAGCAACCCAAGCGAGAGGGCTGGAAAGGCAAATGCCAACATACCCAAGCAGGGCTGGCAAGGTGATTGCAGCCAAGGCACGAAAGATCAACTCAATGATGGAACTGAGCATGGGAATGAGTCCGCTGCCCAACCCTTGGCTGGTGTTTCGGAAAACAAAGATCATGCCCAGGGCAATAAAGAAGTAGGATACGATGTGCAGGTATTGTACAGTCTGCGAGATGACCAGCGTTTCCTCTGCAGCGATGAAGAGGCGGGCGAGCTGTTCGCCGAAGAGAAAGACAATCAAGGTTGCTGCCATGCTGAGCAAGATGGACAGGAGCGTGGCACTGCGGATTCCCTGTCGTACTCGATCGAGCTGTCCAGATCCAAGGTTCTGGGCACTGAAGGTTGCCATGGCAAGACCAAGGGTGATCAGCGGTTGGGTAACCAACTGCTCGATTTTGGTCCCTACCGAATAGGCGGCAACGGTATTGCTTCCGCTCTGGTTGATCACTGCTTGCACTATCATGACCCCGATTGCACAGACAGAGAACTGGAGTGCACTGGGCAGGCCGATGCGCAGCAATCTTGCGATCATGGGCCAGTCCACCTTCCAGTCCTGCCGTTTCAGGTGGAGGCTGGGAAATCGCTTGTAGATATAGAGCAGGCAGAGCAGGGCGGATATGGTTTGGCTGACGACGGTTGCGAGCGCTACACCACGGACTCCCATGCCGACTTGGATGACCAAGACCAAATCCCCTACGATATTCAAGGCAGAAGCAATAAGAAGGAAGAGCAGGGGAGAACGGCTGTCTCCAAGCGCCCTGAGGATAGCCGCAAGCAAGTTGTAATAGATGGTAGCCGTAATGCCGAGGTAGATGATGACCAAATAGGCATTGGCGTCTTCAAGGATATCCTGGGGAGTATTCAGCAGGCGCAACAAACTTTTGCTGCTCAGGGTAGCCAGGGCCGAAACGATGACAGAGAGAAAGAAGGCACACAGTACGCTCATGGCAATGGCTTTGCGCATGCTCTCTGGATCTTTTGCACCGAATTTCTGGCTGATGATGACCGAGAAGCCTGCAGTCAGTCCAATGACAAATCCGATGATGAGGAAGGTCATGGCCCCGGTAGCCCCAACGGCTGCCAACGCTTGGACACCAACAAACCTGCCTACGACAAAGGTATCGACCATGCTATAAAGTTGTTGAAAGAGATTGCCGCCCAGAATGGGAAGCATAAAGAAGAAAATCAAGCGGGTGGGGTTGCCCCGGCTCATGTCCTGTTCCATGTCTTGAAACTCCTTTGCGCATCCTACTCTTCCGCTCATTCTTATACAAGAGTGTTGAGAATGAAGAAAAATTGCCGTTTCTGCGAATATTTTGCGGTTTGTCGAGCTTTTCCCCGAACCCACTGGACAGGTTTGGAGCAAGCGGGTATAGTCCCATCTTGTTCGGCTTGCCGCGGTGGAACGGACGGGCTTGAAAAAGGTTGGGAAAAGGCCTTGACGAGCTTGGGTGAAATCGGGTAAGTTGGTCGAGCGCCTCCGAGAGGGGGAGCGGGAAGCAGGCTGAGGCATGCTGTCCTTGGATTTATGAAACAACGAGCGAAGGGAAGGGAAAGAGAAAGAGAAGGAAGCAACCCGCGAGGGGGCTTCCCAGTCAATTACCTTAGAAATGATGAACGGTAGTGATGAAAAGCTACGTTCGTTTGCGAGGAAAGACAGGGCGAACTATTGAAGAAGTAGAGCCCGCGCCCTCGGGTGCGGGATTCCTAT
>JAAYQY010000303.1 GCA_012519125.1 Spirochaetales bacterium | reverse complement strand
GGCTTTGGATGAAGACATCCCGGAGGCCTTGGCACAGGGACACAGCAGAAATCTGCAGACACTGAAACCCTACCACTTTTCCACGCTTGCCGGTTCCGGCAATGTGGTGGTTACTGCAAAGGACTTGGTGCGCTTCGCCCAAGCAGTGCTCAATGGGTATTTTGGCGACCCTTTCACGCTTTGGGGATGGAATAAAGGATCTATTTTCGAGAAACCCTATCTGGAGCACACAGGACACCTTGCAAGCGGCCATGCCGCCTGCTTGCGCATCTATCCTAGAGAGAAGCAGGCGGTGATCATCCTCTTGAATACTATTGAGCCTGACATCACCGAACTTGCTGATGCCATGAGTGCATCACTTTTTGATATGGAGCTTCCCAGATGCAATCATGCATCAAGTGGAGACATCGAGTTTTCTCTTTTGGAGGGGCTGTACCGAAGTGAGGATGGCCAAGAACTCACGGTGGAGAACCGTCACGGAGTACTGACCATCCTGGGAGCAGGTATGTCTCCCATCTTCCTCAAGCATGAAAAGGGAGCAAGCTTCTCTGATCCTGCTCATCCGCTGTACACCCATCGGTTTGTATGGGAAACAGGGGAAGTGAGGCCGCGCTATTTCTTGGAGGGCTTGGTGCAAAGAAAAGTCTTTTTTCCTCTGCCGTGAACGGGCACAAAAGCACTCTTTCGCGTTTTGCAAAGCTGGAGTATACTCGTGTATCAGAAGATGAGACCCAATAGGAGATCTTTTGGTATGCAACTAACCGATATCCAGATGCGTGACCCGTTTGTCTTGGCAGATCCAGATAGCCAAACCTACTACTTGTATGGAACAACTGACAAGGACCCTTGGAAAGCAAAAGGTGTGGGGTTCGATGCATACCACAGCAAGGACCTTCTTGCTTGGGAAGGACCTATTGAGGTGTTCTCTCCTGACAAGGCGTTCTGGGGTACCCACAATTTCTGGGCACCGGAAGTGCACCGGTATAGGGGCCACTACTACCTGTTTGCCTCGTTCAAGGCTGAGAACCGCTGCAGGGGGACCCAGATCCTTAGCTCAGCGTCCCCCTTGGGTCCCTTCGTCCCGGTCAGTGCCAAGCCTGCCACCCCCGAGAGCTGGGAGTGCCTGGATGGTACGTTGCATATTGATCAGAAAGGCAAGCCATGGATCGTCTTTTGCCATGAGTGGGTGCAGGTCAACGACGGACAGATTTGTGCCACACCGCTGCGTGATGACTTGTCAGAACCAATCGCCGAACCGATTGTATTGTTCCATGCAAGCGACGCTGCCTGGACGAAGAGACTGGCCCGTCGTGATGGCTCCGGCTTGGTGGATGCACGCGTTACCGATGGACCGTTTCTACACACTGCACAGGATGGAACGCTCTTGATGCTCTGGTCGAGTGTTGGTCAGGAAGGGTATGTCATGGGCTATGCCACAAGCACCAGCGGATCGATCCTAGGACCTTGGGTACAATCAGAAGAACCGCTCATCGTCTGCGACGGAGGACATGGCATGATCTTCACCTCCTTCGAAGGACTGCGGTATCTGACATACCACAGTCCGAACAAGACGCCGAATGAACGACCGTTCTTCGCCCGGCTGGAAGAGCGTGACGGGAGCTTGGCATGCCTTTGAACAGAAAGGAACTGGTACGACAACAGAATCCCACGATTGAATGCTACGACCCTGACAGCTTTCTCTCGGTAGGAAACGGCAACTTTGCCTATACTGTCGATTGCACAGGTCTGCAGACCGTCCTTCATGAGCGGGAAGGGAAGACCCCGCTGTGCACCATGTCCACATGGG
>JAAYQY010000302.1 GCA_012519125.1 Spirochaetales bacterium | reverse complement strand
CTTTTTCATAGATCCCTCCTAATGGATTTTCTCTGTACTCAGTCTTGCATGGGCCTCGCAAGCCGTACATGCAATTTTTTTTGCACAATCTTGGTTTTTTTTCGATTCCAGAGAAAAAACTTCCATGTAAGATTTTGAGGGAAGCCAGAATGCTGCATGAACGCTATCTACCGCATATCAAGGATTTGCAACTGCTCCAGTACCTGTTCGATGATGGAAAGTGCCTCACATTTCTCACAATTCTCTCGTCCTCCCAAGGCCCCCGGTCCATGACAGGAGGACTCGAAAAAGCGAGAATCCTCTGCCTTGAAAATCACCTCCCCACCGCCTGGAGGGAAGGCATGCATCCATGTCCACCCTGAGGGGTGTATGTGAGCATCGAGGTGACACTCATGGAGCAGACAGAAGGAGTTGATCGCAGGATCTGCTCCAGGGTGCCAGGGTCTTCCCAGAAACACACTTCCATCTGCAACTTTCGCTTCCCTGACCAGGTTGCACCGGTACAGCACAAAGCCCAGCTTTTCCTGTTTGGTTGAGGGAGCTGTGAGGTACCCAGAACCTCTGGAGAGGATGGTGCACTCCTCAAAGAGTGCCGCACCCCCGCCGAAGATAAAATCAATGTTGCCGGCAATCAGGCAGTTTTGCAGTCGGTGGCTGCCGCAATCGAGCAGCAGGGTATCCTGCCAACCAAGCAGCGCACAGTCGGTGAGCGTAGTGTAATCTGCGCCTGTACAGGTACGAAAGGCTACAGCCTGCAAGCCCTTCACCTTCCCCGGATTCTCCTCCACCCGCTGCCGATGGGTTTCATAATCGAACGAGTTTGCAATCGTCAGGCTCTCTGCATGAAAGAAGGGGGCACAGACATTCACCGAGGCTGTGGCAAAGGTGCCCATCATCTTCCCATCCCGCTCCATGAAAGCGGCATCCCCATAGCTGAGCATGGTTTGTTCACGTCCCCTGCCAAGCAGGGTGACGTCAGGACGATTAATGTACACTTTCTCGGTATATACACCCTCTTCCAGCTGGATGACCAGCGGTCCTTGCGCCGCTTGAATAAGCGCCTCGTTGATACTCTCTCCGACCTTTACCACTCTTGTCTGTGTCTGCATGCTTCCATCATAACCGCACCAGCTTGGAATTTACCGACACATGTTTCTCTCTTTCCTTTGTGCAAGCGTAGAGAAAAAGGGCTGCCGCAGTGCGACAGCCCCAAAAACACATACAACGATGAGTCTTACATCAAAGGACCAAGCTTCTCGAAGAAACTCCAGCGCTTCAATGCATCGGCCTCAGCCTTTGCGAAGAGATCTTCGGCATTCTCAGGATTCGTCTTGTAGAGTGAAGTATAGCGAACCTCGCCCTTGATGAAATCCTGGAAAGAACCGGAAATCGGCTTTGCATCCCAGCTGAATCTCTTGCCTTCCTCGAGTGAGGGGTTGAAGCGGTAGAGCGGCCAGTAACCGGCTTCCACTGCCTTCTTCTCCTCAACCTGGCTGAAACGCATGTTCATGCCGTGGTTGATACACGGGGAGTAACAGAAGATGATGGAGGGACCCTTCCATGCAACTGCTTCCTGCAGGGCCTTCTGGGCATGCAGGCGGTTGGAACCGAGTGCGATGGAAGCAACATACGCATGTCCGTAGGTCATGCACATGAAGCCCATGTTCTTCTTGCCAATCTCCTTACCTGCGTTTGCAAACTTTGCAACAGCAGCGATCGGAGTGGCCTTGGAAGCCTGTCCACCGGTGTTGGAGTACACCTCGGTGTCGAGCACCAGGATGTTGACGTTCCTACCAGAAGCAACGACGTGGTCAACACCACCGTAGCCAATGTCGTAGGCCCAGCCATCACCACCGATGATGAAGACAACCTTGTCGGCAAAATAGTCCTTCAGCTCATCGATCTTGACAAGCACGGCCTTCTGCTCGGCATTGGCAGCAGCCATAGCCTCGGGAAGGGCAGCCTGGACGGCCTTCTGAGCAGCGTTGGCAGCATCAGAGGACTCTTCCCACAGCTCGATGGACTTCTCGATGGCACTCTTCAGTGCATCGGTGGTGCCCAGTGCAAACAGCTGATCGATGTAGATGCGCAGCTGCTCGCGGTTGGAGTCCACGGCAAGGCGCATGCCCAGACCATACTCAGCATTGTCCTCGAAGAGGCTGTTGCCCCATGCCGGACCCTGTCCATCACTCTGGCGTACCGTGTACGGAGTGGTCGGGAAGGTTCCGCTGTAGATGGAGGAACAACCGGTTGCGTTGGCTACGATCATGCGATCACCGCAGATCTGGGAGACCATCTTCACATAGGGGGTCTCACCACAGCCGGCGCAAGCACCGGAGAACTCGAAGAGCGGCTGCTTGAACTGCAGGCCCTTGATGGAGGTCTCAGGAGCGCCATCAAGCACATCGTAGGGCAGAGCTTCGAAGAACTCAGCATTGGCGATCTCACCAGCATCACGCTCGGTCTGGATCGGGCTGAACTCAAGGGACTTCACCTTGGACGGGCAGGTCTCGATACAGACACCACAACCCTGGCAGTCCTCAGTGTAGATCTGGATCTTGAACTGGAGATTGCGATCGTTCTTGGTGCTGGACTTCAGGACCGTGAAAGTCTCTGGTGCGCCTTCCAAATCCTTCGGGTCAATCTGCTTAGCGCGGATTGCAGCGTGGGGACAGGACTGTACGCACTGATTGCACTGGATGCAGTTCTCAGAAACCCAGTGAGGCACGAAGGGTGCAACACCACGCTTCTCGAACTTGGCAGTAGCGGTCGGCAGGGTACCATCAAACGACATCTTGGACACGGGAATATCATTGCCCTTCAGGTGCATGATGGGCTCCATGATGTCCTTTGCAAAGTCGTCGGCATCTGCGGGGATCAGGCGAGCAGGTTCATAGCTCTTGGTGATCTTTGCAGGAATGACAACCTGATGCAGAGCATCACTTGCGCCATCAACGGCGGCCCAGTTCTGCTTGACGATGTCTTCGCCCTTCCTGATGAAGGTCTTCTTGATGTACTGCTTGACCAAATCAATGGCCTCAGTCTCAGGAAGCACTTCGCTGATCTTGAAGAACGCGGCCTGCATGACGGTGTTGATGCGGCTTCCGAGACCAGCTTTCTCAGCGATCTCAAGAGCGTTGATGTTGTAGAAACGGATCTTCTTCTCGATGATCTGCTCCTGCATCTCACGGGTCAGATGCTCAAAGACTTCGTCAGAGGAAATCTGGCTGTTGAGCAGGAATACACCACCCTTCTTGAGCGGACCGAGCATGTCATAGCGCCCAATGTAGGCGGGGTTGTGACAGGCAACAAAGTCGGCATGGTCGATGAGCCAGGGCATATCCAACGAACTCTTGCCGAAGCGAAGGTGGCTGACGGTGATACCGCCGCTCTTCTTGGAGTCGTAGGAGAAGTAAGCCTGTGCATTGAGATCGGTGTTGTCGCCGATGATCTTGATGGAGTTCTTGTTTGCTCCGACGGTACCGTCAGAACCAAGACCCCAGAACATGCAGGAAACGACACCAGCGGGAGAGACGTTGATCGTCTCACTCACCGGGATGGAGCGACCGGTCACGTCGTCATTGATACCGACGGTGAAGTTGCTGAATGCCTTGCCTGCAAGGTGATCATAGACAGCCTTTGCATGGGTGGGAGTGAAGTCCTTGCTGGAGAGACCGAAGCGGCCACCGATGACCTGCATGTCAGTCCTGCCCATCTGGCTGAGAGCGGTGATGACATCCTGGTAGAGGGGCTCACCGAGTGAACCGGGTTCCTTGGTGCGGTCGAGCACTGCAATGCGCTTCACCGACTGGGGAATGGCCTGGACAAAGTGCTTGGCACTGAACGGGCGATAGAGGCGAACCTTCAGCACACCGGTCTTGCCACCCTTCTTGTTCAAGTAGTCGCTTGCCCACTCGAAGGTGTCTGCACCGCTGCCCATCACGATGACGATATCGGTAGCATTGGGATCACCAACATAGTCGAAGAGGTGGTACGGGCGACCGGTGAGAGCGGAGACCTGGTCCATGTACTTCTGCACCATCTCGGGGAGGGCTTCGTAGTACGTATTGACGGTCTCACGACCCTGGAAGTAGACGTCTTCGTTCTGGGCTGCGACCTTCAAGATCGGGTGCTCGGGGCGCATTGCCCTTTCGCGGAAGCGGCGGACATACTCTTCCTGTACCAGCGGCTTGATCTCTTCATAGGAGATCTCCTCGACCTTCTGCAGCTCGTGGGAGGTCCTGAAACCATCGAAGAAACTGAGGAAGGGAACCTGGGCCTCAAGGGTTGCCAGGTGGGCTACCAAGGACATGTCCATGGTCTCCTGTACGTTGCTCGCACAGGTCATGGCAAAGCCGGTATTGCGGCAGGACATTACGTCGGAATGATCGCCAAAGATCGAAAGCGACTGTGCTGCAAGAGAACGGGCCGAGACATGAAACACGGTAGGGATCATTTCACCGGCAATCTTGTGCATGTTGGGGATCATCAACAGCAATCCCTGACTAGCTGTAAACGTGGTGGTCAAAGCACCAGCAGAGAGGGCACCATGTACGGCACCGGCTGCGCCAGCCTCGGACTGCATTTCCATGATCTCCACCGTCTTTCCCCACAGGTTCTTACGTCCGGTGCTGGACCATGAATCTGCGAACTCTCCCATCGGGGACGAGGGGGTGATCGGATAGATTGCGGCTACCTCGCTGAAGGCATATGCAATATGCGCGGCAGCGGTGTTTCCGTCAATAGTAACCCTTTTTTTGTTACCCATTTTGACACTCCATAAAACAGTATTTGATGTACCCCAGAAGGGGGTACCCTATGCGCGTGCAAAAAAAAATCCACACAGATTTTCCCAGAAATCAATCATAAACCAATAAGGAATCGTTTGCAACCTTCCCCAATCTGATTTCCTGTATTGATAAACTTTTAGCCATGTTTCATCTCTTAAGGTGTTTGTTTAGTGCAATATAACCGCACCCAAGCAGAAAACAGAGCCCAGCATTGATAAGCCAGAGCTGCCTATAGTCCAAAACCAGCAGCAAGAGCCCTCCGTAGGAGGGACTTAGGGCGTGACCAAGACTTGAGGTGGTCATCAGATAGGCGTTCGCCCGTGATCTCAGCGAAGGCGGAGTGTAGGCGTTTACGAACACATTTGCGTTGGTTGCCATCAGGATTTCGCCAAGGGTCCAGATGCAAGTTGCCACCAAGAAAGGAACGAAGCTGGTACACCCCGCATAGACAGTGTAGCCAAGCACATAAAAGAGCATCGCGAGTGCCATCGAATTGAGCTGGCCGATCTTATGCGTCCAGATAGTCAGAAACGCAGTAGCGACCAGAACCGTAACGGCATTTACGCTCATCAGAAATGCATAGGATTGCGAGCCTACCGTTTCCCCAAAGAGGGAGGCAAACTGCAAAGGCAAGGTGAAGGAGTTCTGCCCATAAGTAAGGCTGTAGATGGCAAAGCCAAGAAAGAACACGATCAAAATCGGGGATAGATGCAAAGCATCCCCCTTCTCCGCGGTTGTCTCATCCTTGGCTCTTTTGGTTCTCATCACATTCGGGATGGCAATCATAAGCAACACGGTTGAAAGGGAGAGCAGGAGCGCCGAGAAGCTGAAAAGCAGAAACAGCGAACGGGCATAGAGGAAGGAGGCAGCCATCGGGCCGAGGGCAACCCCTACGTTCGTCCCCAGATAGAGCAAGCTGAAGGATTGGGAGAGCTGTTCCTTGTTGCTGAACTCAGCAACCATGGTATTGGTCAGCGGCGCTGTCCCCCCACGGAACGGACTGCCCAGAAGAATAAGATAGGGAATAAGCTGGGGGTGGCTTGCATACGAGAGAGCACAGCCGGCATACGAGAGGATCACCATGGATTGAAAGAGCACCAAAGGACGCTTTTGCCCCCAACGCTCAGCCACCGGGGCACTGAGCAGTTGGCCGAGCATGGTCGCAG
>JAAYQY010000301.1 GCA_012519125.1 Spirochaetales bacterium | reverse complement strand
GGCATCGGCATCAGCTGCCTGCTCTTCGTCCCCCTCTCGGCAGTAGAGTATCTGCTTGCCAATGCAAGTTCTTTCTCGTACCAACCGCTCTCGCTCGAATATGTGGTCAACCTGCTGATCAACATCACCATCCTGCTCGCTGCAGTCAAGGTACTGGAAAAGCAAAGCGGCAGCGCTTCCGCATTCGGCCAGCTCTCCGAGCAGACGGCACAGCGCTTCTCGCTCACCCAACGCGAGCAGGAGATGGCCACCCTCATCGCCCAGGGACTCACCAACAAGGAGATCGCCTTCAAGCTGGGTATCTCCGAGGCAACGGTACGCACCCACATCTACAATCTCTTCCAGAAGGTGGGGGCCCAAAGCCGTATTGAGTTGCTCAACCTCCTGCACGACTAAGGCCTACGAAGAAGTACTGAGGCCCCACCAGACAAACTCAACCACCCTTCTGATGGAAGAAGCAACGGCCATCTCCCAGACTGTGAGTACCACAATTCAAGGAGATACCCATGGCACATCGTTTTCACCGCTTCTCTCTGTCCATCACCATCGTCGCAGTCCTGCTGCTCATCGCCTCCTGCACCCATGCCCCGAAGCTCTATGACCAGGAGGGCAACAAGCTGGACCTGGCGATCAACAGAGCCGAGTGGGTAACAATCAATGGTACCCGACAGCGCATCTACCTTGCAGGAACACGCAAGGACAACCCCATCCTGCTTTGGCTGGACGGGGGACCCGGCGGCTCTGAGCTTGCATGGGTGCGCACCTACCTCGGAGCCTTGCACGAGCACTTCACCATCGTCTGCTGGGACCAGCGGGGAACCGCGGCAAGCTATCGTGCAGGAAAGCAAGGGCTTGCGGTCGAAGACTTCACCGAGGATGTCATCGCCCTCTCAGAGTATCTTGCCCAAACCTTCGGCCAGAAGAAGATTTTCTTGCTCGGGCACTCCTGGGGAGGCTTTCTCGGTTCTCTTGCCGCTCAAACAAGGCCGGATCTCTACCATGCCCTCATTGCGGCCCACCCGCACGTGAACTCCACAGAGAACGATACCATCGGCTATCATATGATCTTGGAAGGGGCGAAAGCCCGTGGGGATGAGAAGACCGTGGAGAAACTGCTCAGCATCGGAGAACCTCCCTATGAGTATGTCGATGATGAGGGCATTCTCAGAGGTGACGGCGAGGCATACTATGCGGTGCTGTCCAGACTCTACTCCTACAGCCCATCTGCTCCCTCAGACTCCAATTTCCGTTCAGAAAAACTCTTTCTTGCTCCCCAGCACACCCTCATCAACCGCATCAATCTGGTACGGGGGGTAATACAGGGCGTACAGGAAGTCTATCCAAAAATCAGGCATCGCAGTCTGGAAGATGAAGCTCTTGCATTTGACATCCCGCTGGTCGTGATCAATGCCAACTATGATTACAGTTGCGTGGCAGCCATCACCGAACGCTGGTTCTCCAAAACAAGCGCTCCAAGCAAGCACTATCTCTGGCTTAAGAACTCAGGGCACAATGGCATCTACACAGAAGCTGAAGCCTTCATCGACTTCATGAGAGATGAGGTACTGCCATTGGAGACATGATAAAGGTTTACAAGATTTTGTAAACTCTTTG
Source organism: Spirochaetales bacterium (assembly GCA_012519125.1). Lineage (GTDB taxonomy): Bacteria > Spirochaetota > Spirochaetia > Sphaerochaetales > Sphaerochaetaceae > Sphaerochaeta. Next base: position 4,625 of record JAAYQY010000301.1, on the reverse strand, counting down.
ACTTCCTGCAGAAATCAAGGTATCATATCGTATGAATGAAACCTTGCGACTCATCATCGCCCAACATCAGATGAACTTTCTCGAGCAGTATCCCATCGTGAGCAGGGATATGCAAATCCTTCCTGTTCCAAGAAAGGCAACAGTGATTGTAGGTATCAGAAGAGGTGGGAAATCAACATGGCAACATGAGAGAATCCAAACACTTTTGGGAGAAGGTGTGAGCAAGGAACAAATCTGCTATATAGACTTCTCGGATGATCGCTTGGATTTCCTCAGGCTTGAGAGTACCCGTCCAACAATCATTGCAGACACATACTATGGAATGTATCCCCAAAATCATACGAAGAACGTGTACTTCTTCTTCGACGAACTACAGTATGTCCACCAGTGGGGCCCATTCATCAACAGATTGCAATCAACTGAGAAATGCGAAATCTATATAACAGGTTCGTCTGCAAAGCTTCTTTCCAAAGAGATAGCCACCGAACTGGGAGGAAGGACATTCACCTGGGAACTGTTTCCCTTTTCTTTTCGGGAGTTTCTCCGTGCTTCCAACCTACACGAAGCAATAACCGATATTGCAAGCAGGGATAGGGTCATCGAGGCTTTCAACGAATATTTCAAGAAAGGAGGGATGCCGGAACGCCTTTTGCTGCCAAAAGACAGTATGGCTCCCCCGTACTTCCAGAATCTTGTCAACGATGTGCTTACCAGAGATTTGATTCTGCGTTACAACATTCCTCACCCTACCCAACTCAAGCGCATGGTACAGTTGCTGATGGGCACCATGAGCCGCCTTACTACCGTGAACAAGCTCAAGCAAAGGTTGGCAGGGGAGCGTCAAACGCTCTCCCCGGCCCTGATCAATGACTATCTGGACAAACTTGCAGACAGCTACCTGTTGTTCACTGTTCCCATACGCTCCTACAACACAGCCATCCAAGCTGTGAATCCAAAAAAAGTGTACGCAATCGACCACGCAATAGCACAAGCGTTCAGCTATTCAACTTCTGAAAATGCCGGCCTTATTCTTGAGAATATGGTGTTCATTGAACTGAGGCGAAGCATGAAAGAGATATGGTACTACAAAACCGAAAAAGGGGATGAGATTGATTTCGCTGTTGGTCTTGATTCGGATATCCGGTTACTGCAGGTGTGTTGGACCATGCAAAGTCAGAATGGTACCAGAGAGCGTGAATGTGGAGCCCTGTTTGATGCTATGAGAGAATTGAAACTGCATGAAGGATGGATTATCACCGCATATGAGGAAGAGGAAATCATCAATGAGGAATCAGGGAGCATCATCCATGTGATACCTGCTTATGCATGGCTTCTGGAGCAAAGAGGTACATCATGAGCACCGATATGCTGAAGAGGCCGATTCCTCGGCCTCTTCTCCAATAGCGTGTGTTTTTTCCTACTGGTCAGTACTGCAGCTCGGAAGCTTTCAGCATCTTGTCAAACAGTTCACGAGCCTTGTCGCGGGAGAGGTTCATCAAGGGGTCGGAGAGGAAAGCGGTGAACAGCAGTTCATCATCCTTCTCCCAGATTGCCTGAAGGGTCATCTCCTGCACATCGCTCACCTGCCGAACCAGGTTCTGGATGGCAAGCGGAGGATCGGAAGCGACGATCGGACGGATGGAATCCTCTTCCAGCACCCCGTTGCTCTCCACAATCCTACCCAACGGCAGGTAGCTGATCTGGCCCTCATTGGGACGGTTGATGTTGGTGACCATCGTCTTGTCTCCCATGAGACAGCGCATGATGTCCACCCCTTCCTCATCGGAGAGGGAAGCCTTCAGGTCCTCATCACCGAACACCTTCTCCCGCTTCTCCTTGGCAGTCCTCTCTCTCCATGAGTAGGGAGTGCGGATGACACCATAGGTGTGCAGGTTCTCATCGCTGGTGAGGAACCAGGGCACGAACTCAGCCAGATGGCGGTCCCCGGCAGCACCAAGGGTGTTGAAGTCACGCAGGAAGCTCAGGGCAATCTTCTGGTCGCAATCAAACCACTTTTCTTGCTCAAGGCGCTTGAGGGCAACCTCAGTGCCATCGGCAAAAGTTTCAGGATCCTTAAGATCCTCAACAAGCCTGGCCATCAGGTCATGACCCTGCCAGGTGGCCTTGGTAACAAAAGTGAAGTGGTTCACCCCGGTCAGATCAATCTTTATCTCCCTACGATCGGGAGTGGAGACACCAAACCAAGAGCTGACTTTCTTGGCCAGGAAGTTCTGGGTGTGGAACACCTCATGACAGCAGCCCAGCGCCTTGATGGCGGGGAAGGCCTTGTAAAGGGCCGCGGTGCAGAGGGTCATCGGGTTGGTGTAGTTGATCACCCAGGCATCGGGGCAGAATTGCCCGATTTTCTTTGCAAGGTCGAAGAAGATGGGAAGGGCACGACGGGCACGCATGATGCCACCGGGGCCGGTGGTATCACCGACCGACTGCAAAATGCCATACTCCTCTGGCAGAACCAGATCTCCGTAGCGGCATGATGTCTTGCCGGGCTCAATGGAGATGATGACCATGTCGCAGCCACTGAGCGCCTCGCCAAGGTCGTCGATGGCAACCACCGCAAAACGGCCTTCGCTGTTGTTCACCCGCAGTACCTGTTCGGCTACTGCTACGTTGTTGCGGGCAGCCTGCTTATCGATATCGTACAGGACCAGTGTCCCATGGGTCATGGTATTGTACGCAAGATCTTTCATGAATTGGATGGCCCAGAGGCGTCCACCGCCACCAATGATGCAGATTCGAGTCTCTTTCATGTACTCCCTCCTCCTTCTCAGTATCCTCATTCTCTTGGCCATCTGGGCAAAACACCAGAACGAATAGCTTGACATCGGGTATCAATTTTTGACATTTTCGCCCAAATAGTGTAGTAGAGTAGAACTATGTATACCTTGGTGATTGTAGACGATGAGAAAGAGCTCTTGGAAGGCTTGTCCCACTATTTTCCGTGGGAATCGATAGGATTCTCCGTTGAAGCCTCCTTCCCCGTAAACGGATTCTCCCATTTGTTGCCGAACCAATTGCCATCCTACTTCCGAGATTATCGTCATTTCACTTCCGACTTTGTAGTTTCTCCTGCATCACCTGCAGGATGAACGGGTAAAGATTCGGACATACTTCCCTGAGTTTTGCCGTCTGCCAAGCAAGCTCCTGCTCTGCATCCAGAGCAAGCAGGTTCATCAGCTTTCTGCCGTAGTACACCGGGCCAAGGCAGTGGTCGGCCATATGGGCGGTTGCCACCGCATGACCGACTGCACGGCAAAATATCTTGGAGGCAGGATCTTCAACGGTTTGTGCATACTTGTGCACCGCCCTGCTCCATTTGATGGCTTCTCCGGTTGCGACCAAGCCTTCGCTCCACTGCTTTCCCACTTGGAGGGCATCATTGAGAAGAGGCTCTACGGGAAAGCAAAGAGAAGCCTTCAGATGCTCGGTCATCGCAAGTGCCCACTTCATCAAGCATCGATGGTCCTCGAGCGTCAGCAACCCTCCCCGATGCTCAGCGACAAAACGCTTATTGCGCATAGGATGAACGCAGGATGTGCACCAATCGGTGGTCGAGATCGCTGCTTGTCCACAGCTCCTTGTGGTGCATGAACACCTTGGGGCTCACCTCCACCACCTCTTTCCATTCCACCGTCGCATCCACATAGGGAAGAGGAATGCTCAGGACCAAGGGAGCCACCCGGCCCTTCTGGTACCTGCCGGGTATCCACAGGTAGGCAAAGTGATGGGAAGCGGTATACCTGATCTGGCTTGTGGTAATCTGCACAACAGAAGGCCCCAGTGCGTCAATGACCTCGTTGACCACCAGGTAGATCTTGTAGGACTCGGGAAACGATGCGAAGAACGTTTGGATATCCATACCCTATCCTACACCCAAGTGAGTGATCTGCAAAGCCGGAGGATTTCTGTTTCCCTTCCCAAGTGCCGATGCTACACTATGTCCAAGCGAGGAATCCTATGGAACACAAGACCATCGTCCTGACTGAGAAGATTCCCATCGGCATCAGCCTGTGTGCCATGGGCGGGCCTGTGCGCTACAACGGCAAGGGCATCGATGTCCTGACTCCCTTGGGAAGGGAGAAGAATGACTTCATCTTCTGTCCCGTCTGTCCGGAGTGCCAGGCCGGCCTTGGGGTTACCCGGGACCCGGTGCACCTTTCGGGGGGGACCGGGGAGGATGTCTGGACCGGGGAGGCCGAGGTCAAGAACCGTGGGGGACGCTTGGTCACCAAGGAGATGAAAGAGGGCTCGCTCGAATGCCTTGAGGTGCTTCGCCGCTGCAATGCAAAAGCATACATCTATATGGACGGCAGTCCTTCCTGCGGTGTTTACCGCACAACGTTGAAGAATACCAAACGGGGCAATCCCCCTGGTGTCTTCGGCTCGCTCCTGCTCAATGAGGGATTCTTTCTCATCCCCTCAAGCGACCTGCAAAGCCCTTTGAAGTGGTGGGACTGGAGACGCAGGCTCTTGGCTTTCACGTGGTTCAGCGGCCACAAGCTCTCCTCCATGCAGGAACTGTACGAGGCTTGGTATGCTCTCAAGTTCATCTGCCAGGAGTTGGACAACACCTGGGCAAGGGAGATGGGACGCACGTTGGCTTCTCT